>JAJLKS010000263.1:0-8534 GCA_033838765.1 Alphaproteobacteria bacterium | reverse complement strand
CGGTTGCCGGGCTTGCCTATCTGCCGTTCCTGCTCGCCCAGCCGGACCGCACAAGGCTCGTATTCTTTGCCGCCGGGCTTCTTTATGTCGGCGGCGCCCTTGGCATGGAACTCGTGGGCGGCAAGCTCCTGACCCTTTATGGCGAGACGAGCCTTGCCTATCAGGCCGCCTATTGCACCGAGGAAACGCTGGAAATACTCGGCGCCACTCTGTTCGCAGCCGGCCTGCTCGGCCATCTCAAGCGCCATTTTGGCGGGGTCGTACTGGCAATCCGTTGATCGTCCCAGCCGCGGCCATACCTGCCAAGGAATCTCGGCCCCGCTCCTTGACAGCGCCCGGGGGAGCGCCTATCTGTCCGGCTGGCGTTGGCACTCACATCAACCGAGTGCTAACAATCCAAAAATACTCAGAAATTTCCGCATCTTAGCGGTTGGGACACAGGAGAAGCCAGAGATGAAGTTCCGTCCTCTGCATGACCGCGTCGTAGTGCGCCGGGTCGAGGAAGAAGCCAAGACCGCCGGCGGCATCATCATTCCGGATACGGCGCAGGAAAAGCCCTCGCAGGGCGAAGTGGTCGCGGTGGGCCCGGGCGCCCGTGGCGACGACGGCAAGATCGTGGCGCTGGACGTCAAGGTCGGCGACCGTGTGATTTTCGGCAAATGGTCGGGCACCGAGGTCAAGATCGACGGCCAGGAGCTGCTGATCATGAAGGAAAGCGACATCATGGGTGTGCTCGAAGGCGCCGCAAAGAAGAAGGCAGCCGCCGAGTAAGGCTCGCAACCGGACACAAGCCGGCGGCGGGCTTTTTTGTTGGCCCCGCCGGACCATCCGATTCATGAATTCAGAAGGATCAATGAAACATGGCTAAGGAAGTCAAATTCGGTCGTAGCGCCCGTGAGCGTATGCTCAAGGGTGTCGACATTCTCGCCGATGCAGTGAAGGTGACGCTCGGTCCGAAGGGCCGCAACGTCGTGATCGACAAGGCCTTCGGTGCTCCGCGCACCACGAAGGACGGCGTCTCGGTCGCCAAGGAAATCGAACTCGAAGACAAGTTCGAGAACATGGGCGCCCAGATGGTCAAGGAAGTCGCTTCCAAGACCAATGACACGGCGGGCGACGGCACGACCACGGCGACGGTTCTCACTCAGGCGATCGTTCGCGAAGGCGCGAAGGCGGTTGCCGCGGGCATGAACCCGATGGACCTGAAGCGCGGCATCGAGATTGCTGTCCGCGCCGCCGTCGAAGACATCACCAAGCGCTCCAAGAAGGTGAAGTCGAACGACGAAGTTGCGCAGGTCGGCACGATCTCCGCCAACGGCGAATCCGAAATCGGCGCCATGATCGCTCAGGCGATGGCGAAGGTCGGCAATGAAGGCGTGATCACGGTCGAGGAAGCGAAGTCCCTCGACACCGAACTCGATGTCGTCGAAGGCATGCAGTTCGATCGCGGCTACCTGTCGCCCTACTTCATCACCAATGCCGACAAGATGGTTGCCGAGCTCGACGAGCCGCTCATCCTGCTCCATGAGAAGAAGCTGACCAGCCTGCAGCCGATGCTGCCGGTTCTCGAAGCCGTGGTGCAGTCGGGCCGTCCGCTCCTCATCATCGCCGAAGACATCGAAGGCGAGGCGCTTGCCACTCTCGTCGTCAACAAGCTCCGTGGCGGCCTCAAGGTCGCGGCCGTGAAGGCGCCGGGCTTCGGCGACCGCCGCAAGGCCATGCTCGAGGACATCGCGATCCTCACGGGCGGCCAGGTCATCTCCGAAGACCTCGGTATCAAGCTCGAGTCGGTCACGCTCGACATGCTCGGCCGTGCGAAGCGCGTCTCCATCACGAAGGAAGACACGACGATCGTCGACGGTTCCGGCAAGAAGAAGGACATCGAATCCCGCGTCGGCCAGATCAAGCGGCAGATCGAGGAAACGACCTCCGACTACGACAAGGAGAAGCTGCAGGAACGCCTCGCGAAGCTCGCTGGCGGCGTTGCGGTGATCAAGGTCGGCGGCGCCACCGAAGTCGAAGTGAAGGAGCGCAAGGACCGCGTCGACGACGCGCTGAACGCGACCCGCGCTGCCGTCGAAGAAGGCATCGTTCCGGGCGGCGGCACGGCGCTGCTGATGGCGTCCAAGGCCGTTGCCAAGCTCACGCATGACAGCCGCGACATCCAGGCGGGCATCAACATCGTGAAGCGTGCGCTTGAAGCCCCGATCCGCCAGATCGTCGAGAATGCCGGCGTCGAAGGCTCGATCGTGGTGCAGAAGGTGCTCGAGTCGAAGCAGGCCAATTTCGGCTTCGACGCGCAGAAGGAAGAGTATGTGGACCTCGTTGCCGCTGGCATCATCGACCCGACCAAGGTCGTGCGCACGGCGCTGCAGGACGCGGCATCCGTTGCTGGCCTCCTCATCACCACCGAAGCCATGATCGCCGAAGCGCCGAAGAAAGACGGCGGCGCCCCCGCGATGCCCGGTGGTATGGGCGGCATGGGCGGCATGGGCGGCATGGACTTCTAAGTCCAGCCTGTCACCCAGAGACAAGCGAAGGGTCGGTGGAAACACCGGCCCTTTTCCATTTCTCGTTACCCCAAAAATTACTCTTTTTCCGTAGAGCGAATGCGCTACAAATAGCGTGAAGCCAGTCTTTGGGGGGAACATGACTGACTATCGCAATCCCTATATTCGGGATGACGACCGCAGAACGTCGAGGATCATTTACGGGACTACGGCAGCACTTATGATTGTTGCCGGCGCGGCGGCTCTCTATTTCGCCAATGTATCGCCGAATCCCGAAGGGCTCTATCCGATACCGGCAGAGGTCGTCGGGCGCCTCGATCAGGATCATCGTGAGGTTGCGCGGCGCTTGGGGGCAGAACCCTGCAACCGGACGCTGGCGACGCGGCTGGCCAACAAGCTTCTCAACAATTCTGAGTATTCGGCGGCGCTCTCATTTATCCGCAACACCGAAGCCGCATGCGGCCCGAATGAAGACCTCCTCCCGGTTGTGTTTTTCTCACAAAAGGGATCTTCCGATTTTGCCGGTGCGGAGGAGACAGCGAATATCCTCTTGGAAAAACACCCGGGCTCTTCGCGGGTATATGCTTGGCGCGCAGAGGCGCGGCATGGGCGTGGCGATCTGGACGGTGCGTATGAAGACCTCAGCCGGTCAATCTATCTTGTTTCCGATCCCGACCGCGTGAACCCGGTTGGTGTTGAGCAGCTTGCAAAACTTGCTGCGGAGGCTGGACGGCCGTGTGAAGCAATCGCCGTCATGCGCGACTTCACCGTGATGTATCCGGAAAAATGGAAAATGCCGGCTGTGCGGACGATGATGGAAAAGTGGCGCAAGGACGGGTCATGTCCTCCGCCATTCGGAAGCGGTACTGCATCGATGAAATACAGTCCGTCAGCAAAGATCATTCTCATGCCGGTGACGGTCAATGGCGTGACGGGCAGGTTCATCGTCGACACCGGAGCTTCGCGAACAGTTCTCACGCAAGCCTTTGCGGCCAAGGCACAAGTGGAAGCTACAGACGGCGACGGAGCGATCGTCACCACTGCGAATGGTGAGGTATGGCAGATGGGCGGCCGTGCCAGTCACATGGCTTTGGGGGGCGCAGAGGCGCGTGACGTCCAAATATTTGTGCAACAAGAAAATCAGACCGGCTTTGGCAAGGGCGTCGACGGGCTTCTCGGACTTTCATTTCTCGGCAATTTCAAGGTTACTCTCGGTGAAGGGTCGCTCAGCCTGACACCCTCTCAGTAGCGCTCCGCCCCAGCTCAGTGACCCGAAACCGACAGGGAGCGCAAGGGAGATTTTCACTTTTCGTTGAAGTGACGTCGCGGCAAGGACTTGTTGGCCACTGACGGCACGTGCTCATACGGATACACTCCCGGCAAACGCTATTCGGGAGGACGGCAGATGGACTTCACATTCTCCGCAAGGGACGAGGAATTCCGCATGAAGGTGCGGGATTTCTTCGAGCACGAGTATCCGCGCGACATCATCGAGAAAATGGCGAGCGGCGCTTCGCCCTCGAAGGAAGACTATCAGCGCTCGGAGCGGGCCATGGCGGCCAAAGGCTGGCTTGCGGTGAACTGGCCCAAGGCCGATGGCGGCACGGGCTGGAGCGCCAACGAGAAATATATCTTCGACGAGGAACTGGAGCGGGCCGGCGCGCTCAATGTCGTGCCGATGGGGCTCCTCTATGTCGGACCGGTGATCTACACCTTCGGCACCGAGGAACAGAAGAAGCGCTTTCTGCCTGGTATCCTCAATAGCACGACTTTCTGGGCGCAGGGCTATTCGGAGCCAGGCTCGGGCTCGGACCTTGCCTCGCTGCAATGCTCTGCCGTGTCCGATGGCGACGATTACATCGTCAATGGCACGAAAATCTGGACGAGCCTCGGCCAGCATGCGGACTGGATTTTCTGCCTGCTGCGGACGAGCCAGGAAGAGAAGAAGCAGGAGGGCATCACCTTCCTGCTGATCGACATGGAGACGCCGGGTATCACCGTTCATCCGATCATCACCATCGACGGCAAGCACTCGCTGAACAGTGTCACTTTCGACAATGTGCGCGTGCCGAAGGAAAATCGCATCGGGGAGGAAGGCAAGGGCTGGACCTATGCCAATTATCTCCTCGGCCACGAGCGCACCTCCTATGCGCATGTCGCGGGCAAGCGGAAGCAGCTTGCGAACACACGCGCCGTCGCCCGCGAACGGGGCCTCCTCGAAGATCCTTCCTTCTTGGAAAAGCTCTCGTCGCTGGAAGCGCGGCTCGATGCGCTCGAGATCACTGTGCTGCGTACGCTCTCTTCCGTCGCCGAGGGCGGCGCGCCGGGGAACGAATCCTCGATCCTGAAAATCATCGCGACCGAACTTGCACAGGACATAACGGAGCTCGGCATGGAGGCCTTCGGGCCCTATATGCAACCGTCCTTCCCGGATTCGGTTGCACCGGCATGGACAGGCAATACCGCACTTCCCGCGGGTGCCGCACCTTCCGTCGCCGCCTATCTCGGCGCACGCGCGCAGTCGATCTATGGCGGGTCCAACGAGATCCAGAAGAACATCATCGCAAAGCGCATATTGGGGCTCTGACGAGGGAATTGACTCGTGGCCGGAAACGGGTCTCTACTCCACCTGTTTCCGGTCGCACATATCCTCCGCGCGACTGGCGAAATCAGATGGGTCACCATCGGGGAGCGCGGAGACTGGTCTTTCGAGCCGATCGCCTGGGCAGCAATTCAAGATGCTGACCGGGCGTTTTTGTTTTGGCTCGAAGGAGGCTCAGATGCCGACATCCGATCAACGCGCGCAGCTTGCGCAGAGCGACCATGAAATCTTTCTCGCACTGAAGGGCGAGGAAGCCCGCCAGCGCACGGGACTCGAACTCATCCCGTCCGAAAACTATGCCTTTCCCGAGGTGCTGACGCTGCTTGGCTCCGCCTTCACCAATAAATATTCGGAAGGCTATCCGGGGCGGCGCTATTACGGCGGTCAGGAACATACCGACCGGATCGAAACGCTGGCCCGCGACCGGGCGAAAGCGCTCTTCCGCGCGGAACACGCCAATGTACAGCCCCTTTCCGGCTCGCCGATGAACCAGGCGGTCTATCTCGGCTTGCTTGAACCCGGCGACACGATCCTTGCGATGGATCTTTCCCATGGCGGGCATCTGACGCATGGTGCGCCGGTGAGCCATATGGGCCGGCTTTTCAATTTCGTGCGCTACAAGACAGACCCCTCTACCGGCGCAATCGACTTCGATCGGCTTCGCGCCGTTGCGCGCGAGACGAAGCCGAAGCTCGTCGTCTGCGGCTACTCCTCCTATCCGCGCGACTACGACTATGCCGATTTCAAGCGCGTGGCGGACGAAGTGGGCGCACTGACGATGGCCGACGTCTCGCATATCGGCGGGCTGATCGCGGCCAATGTCATGCGCAATCCGCTGGATGCGGGCTTCGACGTGATGACGACGACGACGCACAAGTCGCTGCGCGGCCCGCGCGGCGGGCTCATCCTCTGCAAGGAAAAATTCGCCAGGAAGATCGATGCCTCCGTCTTTCCCGGCCTTCAGGGCGGCCCGCATATGAACCAGGTGGCCGCGGCCGCCGTGACATTCCGTCTGGCGGCCCTGCCCGCCTTCCGGACCTATGCGGAAACGGTGCTTTCCAATGCAAGGGCGCTGGCGGCAGCGCTGATGGAGCGGCAGGTGAAGCTCGTCACCGGCGGCACCGACAATCATCTCCTCGTCATCGACACGGTTCAGAGCTTCGGCCTCGATGGGGCGGCGGCGCAGGAGGCGCTCGACCGGGTCGGCCTCACCACCAACAAGCAGGTGATCCCGGACGATCCGAACCCGCCCATGCGTCCTTCCGGCATTCGCCTTGGCACGCCCGCGCCCACAGCGCGCGGCATGGGCGAAGCAGAGATGTCGGAGATCGGCGCGATCATCGCCGAGGCGCTTGGCGCCAGAGGCGACCGCGCGGTGGAGGAGAAACTTGCGGCACGCACCCGCGCGCTGACATCGCGCTTCCCCGTGCCGGGGCTTTGACGAGCCTCAGCCTGCGAGCAGGCTTTCAAGCTCTCGGCGCATCATGGCGCGGAATTCTGCAATGAGGCGGTCGCCCTGCTTTCGCTCCACGGCGATGGCAAGGCGCACCGCCGCGCCGGAGAGCTGCATCAGCAGGAACGACGCCGCCTCAAGCCGCGCATGATCGCGCTTCGGCACGAGATGTTTCAGCGCATCGAAGAAGAGCGTTGCATTCTCGCGGCTGTCCTCGATGTCGAGCGCCTGCAGCGCCTTGTCCGACTGTGTGCCGGACCAGATGTCCCTCGTCACGGGCTCATCGAGAAACAGGTCGTAATAGCCCTTCAGCAACGCATCGACACGGGCGAGCGCGTCCTCACGATCCGTGATGTCATTCAGGCCCACTGCAAGCCTTTCGCGCACGCGCTCCATGACGGCGATGGCAAGGGTGCGCAGGATGGCAGGCTTGTCCGGGAAATACTGATAGAGCGAGCCGATGGGCACACCGGCCCGCTCCGCCAGCTCCGTCATGCGCATGGCGTCGCTGCCCGTCTCGGCGATCATGTCCGTGGCGGCGGCGAGAATGCGCCCCACGCGCTCCCGGGCGCGGGCCTGTGTCGGTTTGCGGCGCAGGATGGCCGGATCGCTCATGGGTTATCCCTGTCTTTTCACTTGCACCGGAAAATATGAGGGTTTATCACTTATCACAAATGTGAGGATTATTCACTTTCATTTAGGGAGCGGGAAATGAGCGGGATCGGGCGCGTATGTGTTGTGGGCGGCGGACCGGCGGGGCTCAGCCTTGCGCGGACATTCCTGCGCCACGGCATTCCCTTCGATGTCCATGAGCGGCACTCAGATGTGGGAGGGCTCTGGGACCGATCCAACCCCGGTTCGCCCGTCTATGACTCGGCGCATTTCATCTCCTCCAGGACACAGTCGCACTATCACGACTTCCCGATGCCCGAGGACTATCCGGACTATCCTTCGGGCCGGCAGATACATCGCTATATGCAGGGCTTTGCCGAAGCCTATGGGCTGAAGCGCCATATCCGCTTCAACACGTCCGTCGAGAAGGCGGAGATGCAGAAGGACGGCAGCTGGCAGGTGACGCTCTCCACCGGCGAGACGAAGCCCTATGCGGCGCTTGTCTGCGCGAACGGCACGAACTGGCATCCGGTGATGCCTGAATATCCGGGCGAGTTTACCGGCGAAATGCGCCATGCGGTCAGCTTCCGCTCAATGGACGAGTTCAAGGGCAAGCGGGTGCTCGTCATCGGCGCGGGCAATTCCGGCTGCGACATTGCCTGCGATGCTGCAAAGGCGGCGGATGCCGCCTTCATCAGCCTCAGGCGCGGCTATCACTTCCTGCCGAAGCATCTCTTCGGCATTCCGGCGGATGTCTTCGCGCATGAAGGCCCGCAGCTGCCGATGTGGCTGACGCAGCGCATCTTCGGCGTCATCCTGCGGATCCTGAACGGCGATATCACGCGGCTCGGCCTGCAGAAGCCGGATCATCGCCTGTTCGAGAGCCATCCCATTCTCAATACGCAGCTGCTGCACTATCTCGGTCACGGCGATATCAAGGCAAAGCCCGATGTCGCCCGCTTCGAGGGCAAAACCGTTCACTTCAAGGATGGCACATCGGAAGAGATCGACCTGGTGCTCTGCGCGACGGGTTACACATGGAAGGTTCCTTATGTCGACCCTGCCCTGTTCGACTGGAAGGAAGGACGCCCCGATCTCTACATGAATCTCTTCAGCCGGAAAAACTCGACGCTCTATGCGCTCGGCTTCATGGAAACGAATGGCGGCGCCTACAAGCTTTTCGACGAAATGGCCGACCTGATCGCCCGCGCGATTCTCGCCCGCTCGAACGGCACTGCCGCCGCGCTCGATACGCTGGTCTCGGAAGACCGTCCGGACCTTTCCGGCGGCATCAAATTCGTCGGTTCGGCGAGGCATGCGACCTATGTCGAGATCGACGCCTATCGCAAGCAAATCA
>JAJLKS010000262.1:0-2895 GCA_033838765.1 Alphaproteobacteria bacterium | reverse complement strand
GCCGCTCAAGCCGATGTCGCCCTATGGCCGCTCCAAGCTGATGACCGAATGGATGCTTGCCGATGTGGCGGCAGCCCATGACATGACATTCGCGGCGCTGCGCTATTTCAATGTTGCAGGCGGAGACCCGGAAGGCCGCGTTGGCCAATCGACGGTGAATGCAACACACCTCATCAAGGTGGCCTGCCAGACTGCACTTGGGCAGCGGCCCTATATCGAGGTTTTCGGGGAGGACTATCCTACGCCGGATGGCACCTGCATCCGGGATTATATTCATGTGAGTGATCTCGTGGCAGCGCATACGGCGGCACTCGGCCATTTGCGCAAGGGTGGCGAGAGCTTCATCGCCAATTGCGGCTATGGCCACGGCTTCTCGGTGCGGGACGTGCTCGGCGCCGTCGAACGGGTGGCGGGGCACGGTTTCGAGGTGCGGCAGGCGGCGCGCCGGTCGGGAGATCCTGCATCCATCGTGTCCAACCCGGCGCTTATCAAAAGGACGCTTGGCTGGGTCCCCGCCCATGATGACCTCGACACGATCGTGACCCATGCGCTTGCCTGGGAAAAGCGGCTCGCGGAACGTAACCGCTGAAGCAATGCTTCTACCCGTGCCTCAGGGAATCGGGGCAACATAGTGAAATATAAATTTATTTCCCCGTTAATGGACGGGCATGCACATTTCGCGCGGGGCAGCGCGGAAGTAAACGGAGACGAGCCGAGGCCATGACGTCGAACGCCCTTACCACTGTCATTCTGGCGGCGGGGAAAGGCACGCGAATGAAATCGCGTTTGCCGAAGGTCCTGCATCCGATCGCAGGCCGGCCGATGCTTGGCCATGTACTGGCAGCGGCGACGGGTCTCGACAGCGCCAGAACCGTTCTTGTTGCAGGGCCGGGCATGGACGAGGTTGCCGATTATGCCCGGAGCGTTGCGGCGAATGTGAGCATTGCCATTCAGGCCAACCAGCTTGGCACAGGCGATGCCGCGCGTGCCGCCGCACCGCAGATTGCCGACGGGGAGGGCGTGGTTCTCTTCGTCTTCGGCGATACGCCGCTTGTCCGGCGCGAGATCCTGGCCGACATGGTGGAACGCTGCCGGACGGAGAGCGACATCGTCATACTCGGCTTCGAGGCGGCGGACCCGACAGGCTATGGCCGCGTCGTCCGCGACGGCGATGAAGTGAAGCGGATCATCGAGCACAAGGATGCGAGCGAGGAAGTTCGCGCGATCAGGCTATGCTTTGGCGGTCCGATGGCGGTGCGGGCAGCGCATCTGCCTTCGCTTCTGGCAACGCTGACGAACGACAATGCACAGGGCGAATTCTATCTCACGGATCTCGTTTCGCATGGGCGCGCGGCGGGGCTTTCCTGCAGCGTGACCGTGTGCCCTGAGAGCGATATTCAGGGCGTGAACAGCCGCGCCGATCTTGCGGCTGCAGAGTCCGTCATGCAGAAGCGGCTGCGCGACGCAGTAATGGCCGGTGGTGTAACGCTGCTCGATCCGGACACTGTCTATCTGAGCCACGATACGGAATTCGGCCAGGACGTGACCGTGGGACAAAATGTCGTTTTCGCGCCGGGCTGCCGGATTGCATCCGGAGCGACGATCAAGGCTTTTTCGCATCTCGAAGGTGCCGAGATCGGCGAGGGTGCGGAAATCGGTCCCTTCGCGCGTATCCGACCTGGTACCCATGTGGGGCGCAAGGCGAAGATCGGCAATTTCGTCGAGACGAAGAAGGCAAGGATCGAGGACGGCGCAAAGATCAGCCATCTCTCCTATATCGGCGATGCGCGTGTCGGCGCCGAAGCCAATATCGGGGCAGGGACGATCACCTGCAACTATGACGGTTACAACAAGTTCTTCACGGATATCGGCGCCGGCGCCTTTGTCGGCTCCAATTCGTCGCTCGTGGCGCCGGTGAAGATCGGCGATGGCGCCTATGTCGGCTCCGGCAGCGTCGTGACGAAAGATGTGACAGCGGACGCGCTGGCCGTGGCGCGCGGCAAGCAGTTCGAGAAGTCTGGCTGGGCCGCCGGTTTCAGGGCGAAGAACGAAGCGGCGAAGCAAAAGAAATCCTCGGGTGAATGAAGCATGTGCGGAATTGTCGGCATCATCGGTAAGGACCCTGTCGCGCCCGTCACTCTGGAGGCGCTGAAGCGTCTTGAATATCGCGGCTATGACAGTGCCGGCATCGCCACGCTTGCCGGCGGCGAAATCGAGCGCCGCCGCGCCGAAGGCAAGCTGTTCAACCTCGAAAAAATGCTGGATGAACGGCCGCTCGACGGCACGATCGGCATCGGCCATACGCGCTGGGCGACGCATGGCGCACCGACGGAGCGCAACGCGCATCCGCATGCAACAGACCGCGTCGCCATCGTTCATAACGGCATCATCGAGAATTTCCGTGAGCTGCGCGAAAGGCTCACAGCCGAAGGCGCAAAATTCGTCACGGAGACGGACAGCGAGGTGATCGCGCATCTCGTGACGTCTTATCTAGACAAGGGGCTCGATGCGCGCGCGGCTGCGGCTGCGGCGATCAGGGAGCTCGAGGGCGCCTTTGCGCTCGGCATCATCTTTCGCGGCGATACGGACCTGATGATCGGCGCGCGGCAGGGAAGCCCGCTTGCGGTTGGCTATGGCGACGGCGCGATGTATCTGGGTTCCGATGCCTTTGCGCTTGCGCCGATGACGAACCGCGTATCGTTCCTGGAAGAGGGTGACCGGGTGGAAATTACGCGGTCGGGCGCGATCATTCACGATGCCGGCGGCAATGTCGTCAAACGCCCGATCAAGATTACGGATGTATCGGCGGCGCTGGTGGACAAGGGCAATCACCGGCACTTCATGGCCAAGGAAATCTTCGAGCAGCCGGAAGTGATCGGCCATACGCTGTCGGAG
>JAJLKS010000261.1:0-1382 GCA_033838765.1 Alphaproteobacteria bacterium | reverse complement strand
CGGCCGGCCACGATGATCGCCGTCAGCAGGAGCCCGACTTCGCGCAGGAAGATGATTGCGATGAGATTGACGGTGAAGACTTCGGCGCCGAACTGGCGAAGCTGCACCGCACCCTGCTGCGCGACGACCGCGCCGATCAGGAAGGTGAGCAGACAGACGAGCGGCAACGCGTCGAATCCCGACTTCTCCATATGATGGACGAAGGGAACGAAGCGAAAGCGGCTCGGGCGGATCGCCGTCCGCCCGAAGGCAGATATGACGGCACCGATGAAGCCGAGCATGCCGCGCGCTTCCTCGCCCATTTCGCGCGTCGTCGCGCCGATCCGGTCGATGATCTGGATATGGAGGGGCACGGCAACGGCTTTGGAAGGCTCGGGCTTGCCATAGGTGTTGACCTTGTCCAGCAGGCGTTGCTGCGCCTCGCTCACCCCTTCCAGCTCGACACGAAGGCCTTTTTCCTCGAACGCCCGCGCCATGCGGTCGAGCACGGCCGCGGAGGAGGTGTCGAAGCGGGTGATGCCGGAAAAATCGATTATGGCACGGTCCGCCTTGAGGGCGCCCTGCCCGAGCGCCCTCAGATCCCGGTCGACGGCATTCAGATGCGCGATCGTCCAGTCGCCGGTCGCAACGAGCCGCAGCACCCGGCTTTCGGTCACGATCCGGCAGGCCGCCGCCTCGCGCGGCGAACGAGAACCTGCTTCAATTGTTGCCGAACCGGCCAAAATCCCCCCAATTTCCGCCGTTGCCGTCCGGTGACTGCACCGGCGCCGTCAATTTGCCCGCCCCGGCGCCATACGGCAAGCGCCGAGCCGGATCGTCGCACACCCTTCACATGACGGCGGGATAGGTTAGTTTGCTTGCAAGCGGCGGCCGGACGCGGCCTGCCCATGCATTGTATCAAGGGAGAGCAAGTTATGCGTGGTTTGCTGACAGGTATTGCGGGAATGGCCCTGGCGCTCGCGGTTTCCGGGGCGGCGATGGCCGATGAAGCCGGCGATCCGGACAAGGGCAAGAAAATCTTTGCCCGCTGCCAGGCGTGCCACACGCTGAATGAAGGCGGCGGCAACCGCATTGGGCCGAACCTTCACGGCGTTTTCGGCCGTACGGCCGGAACGCTGGAGGGCTTCTCCTATTCAAAAGCCATGGCGGCGAAGGGCGAGGAAGGCCTCGTCTGGAGCGAAGAAACGCTCACCGAATATTTCCGCAAGCCGTCGGCTCTGGTGCCCGGCGGCTCCATGGCTTTCCCCGGCCTTCGCAAGGACGAGGATATCGCCAATCTGATCGCCTATCTGAAGGTCGAAACCGGCGCCGAATAACGCGCTGCGAAATGACTGCCCTGCCCCGGACCGCCGGTCCGGGGCCGGCACGCGCACTCTTCCGCC
>JAJLKS010000260.1:0-2389 GCA_033838765.1 Alphaproteobacteria bacterium | reverse complement strand
GCTTTCTTCGCCGTTTAACAGTTCATAAGAAAATCGCCGCGGCGGATAGTCACCGGCGTCATGAAGAGCGCGAGCCCGCCGAGCAGCGCAATGCCCGTATCGGTGATGAAGGGGAATATCTGCACGAGGAAGGGCTGCGTCACCCAGCCAAGCGCTGTGAGCGCAAAAATGATGGCGACGGCGCGCTCCTGCCCTGAGAACGGCCCGAGCTTCGAGCGCTCCGTGGCGATCACCTCGCGCGCGCCGGAAATCTCCATCCCCTCCACGCGGAAGATCACCCGCGTCAGCATGAACCAGGCGAGCGGCACGCCGACGAGCACCACGGGCACGCCGATCAGCATCCACTCCGCAAAGCCGATGCGAAGACCGTAATTCTGGTTGAGGAAGGCGGCCAGCAGCGCATTGGGCGGCGTGCCGATCAGCGTGCCGAGGCCGCCGATGGTGGCGCTGTAGGCGACCGAGAGCAGCAGCACAAGCCCGAACCTGTCTGCGTGTTCCCTGGCAGTATCGTCCTTTGCCTGCGCCTCAAGCAGCGCAATGACGGAAAGCGCGATGGGCAGCATCATCAGCGCGGTCGCCGTATTCGACACCCACATGCTGAGAAAGGCGGAGGCGATCATGAAGCCTGCAACGATGCGTGTTGGCCGGGTGCCCATGAAGCCGATAAGCCCCAGCGCAATGCGCCGGTGAAGCCCCCATCGCTCCATTGCAAGCGCAAGCAGGAAGCCGCCGAAGAAGAGATAGATGATCGGATGCGCATATGGCGCGGCGGCGCCCCGCATCTCGACGATGCCAAGCAGCGGGAAGAGAGCCATCGGCAGAAGCGAGGTGGCTGGGATGGGGATCGGCTCGCAGATCCACCAGGTGGCCATCAGCGCGGCGACGCCTGCGGTGCGCCAGCCGAGATCGCTCAGGCCTTCCGGCGCGGGCACCACGAAGGTGAGCAGCAGCAGCGCAGGGCCGACGATCCAGCCCGCAATCTGCCTGCGGCCAAAACCGACCTTGTGCCCCTCGACGCTGTCCATGCCCTGCCCCGACTACCGCTGGAGGGCGGAGGCGGTCTTGGCCTCGTTCTTTGCGTAATTGCGGAAGGCGGAGAAGACGCCCATCTTCGGGTCCGGATTCTGGCCCGCTCCCATGCGCAGGATCTGCAGGCAGAACCAGCCCTGCTGGCCCCAGCCATTCATCGCCTTGATGAGATTGACGGGGCTGTGCGGCCCGAGCAAACCCGGCCCGAGGCGGAGCGTCTTTTCATAGGCTGGCGTTTCCGACGCCGCGCCCGAGAGGAGCTTTCCTGCGATTTCAGGGTCGACGCAGAGCGGCCGCGCAATGCAGACCACATCCATCGTGCCGCTCGCAAGCGCCGCATTCATGCCCGCCACGGAGCGGAAGCCACCCGTCACCATCAGCGGCATGGTGGTGGCGGCACGGATGTCCTTTGCATATTCGAGGAAATAGGCCTCGCGGGCGACGGTGCTTTCGCGGCGCTTTTCCGCCTTTTCGGGATGGAGCGTCATGTCGTCGAGGCCGACCAGCCGGGGCTGCTCATAGGTGCCGCCGGAAATCTCCAGAAGGTCGAGCCCTTCGTCGTTCAGCCAGCTCGCGACCCTGATCGCGTCTTCGTGGCTGAAGCCGCCGCGCTGGAAATCCGCCGAGTTGAGTTTCACGGAAATCGGGAAATCGGCGCCGACCGCCTTGCGCACGGCGCGCACCGTTTCGAGGAGAAGGCGGGCACGGTTTTCGAGGCTGCCACCCCATTCGTCTGTCCGCGTGTTCACATCGGGCGAGAGGAAGGAGGAAATCAGATATCCATGCGCTCCGTGGATCTGCACACCGGTGAAGCCCGTGTCGCGCGCGACGGAGGCGGCAAAGGCGAAGCGGCGGATGACGTCCTCGATTTCGGCGCCCGTCATCGCGCGGGGCTTGCCGAACTGTGCACCCGGCATGTCGAGCGCCTTGTCCGACGGGCCGACTGGCTCCTTGTTCACAAGCGCGGGGGTCTGCCGCCCGGCATGGGATATTTGCATCCAGAGGTGAGCGCCGTTCGCCGTGCCAGCCTTTGCATAGTCGCGAAGTGCGGCAATCGACTCGTTCGACTGTTCGCCGTCGATCGCCACATTGCCGGGGCGCTCCATATAGCGCCGGTCGATCTGGACATTCCCGGTGAGAAGCATTCCCGCCCCGCCCTCGGCCCAGCGGCGATAGAGGCGCACATGGCCCTCCGTCGCCTGGTTCCGCGCATCGCCGAGCCCCTCGGTCATGGCGCCCTTGGCGATGCGGTTCTTCAGCGTGGCGCCGCAGGGCAGCGTCAGCGGCGAGGCAATGGTTACAGTCATTTCCGGGAATCCCCTCCAACACGACAATTCCGGTCAAATGTGGCATATCCGGC
>JAJLKS010000259.1:0-2567 GCA_033838765.1 Alphaproteobacteria bacterium | reverse complement strand
CGGCATGGAATTCATCAAGAATGGCAAATGGACCGGTCAGGGCTGGGCCGCCGTCATGATGCGGCCCGCCACCGGCATGGTTGCGCCGGCGCTCTTTCGGCTCGAGCCTGGCGGAAAGGCACTTCACATGACGACGGGCCGCGGCCCGCTTCAGATCGATCAGCGCTGGCAGCGGATCGATTGAGACCGGAGGGCGATGGCGCCCGTCGGCAGGCTGATCTCCATTCAGGGAGGACTGACATGACACTTCGTATGCTGACATATATCTGCACGGTGGCGTTCTTCACTGTCATGCACACGGTTCCCGCTTCCGCAGACGCTTCCTCGCCGCTTGGCAAGTGGCGCACATTCGACCCGGATACAGGCGCGCCGAAAACAGTCGTCGAGATCACCGAAACCGGTGGCACGCTGACCGGCACAGTCGTCGAACTGCTTGATGATGACGAAACCACCTGCTCGAAATGCGATGGCGAGCGCAGGAACCAGCCGCTTGTCGGCATGGTGATCCTCTGGGATCTGGCGCCGAAGGGAAGCGGCTGGTCGGGCGGCACGCTCCTCCGCCCCGCCAATGGCAAGACGGCGAATGCGAGCATCGAACTGGCCGATGGCGGCGCGAAACTCGAGGTCACCGGCTCGCGCGGCATCGCCAGCCGCACCCAGACCTGGGAACGCGTCGAATAGATTTCCTCAAGGCAGCAGAGCGTTCCTCCTCCGCTCCACCTCGCTCCCGTTCACACCCCCCAGGAAACGTGAACGGGAGCATTTTTGCTGGAGCGCATTTCGTCCCCGCTTGCCGCTCCATCCCGAACGAAAACGGGGAGGACTTTCGTCCTCCCCGTCTCTTCCGGCGATTTGCGGGCCGCAGGATGAAGCGTTCGCAGCCCGCGCCCCTCGTCAGTAGCCCACGCCGCCGGAGAAGAACGCCCCGCCTGTCGCGGCGACTTCCTCGCCGCGTTCGTTCTTGCGGATGAAGACTTCCGCATATGCCTTGCGCGATGCAGCCGGCACGCTGCTCTGGCCGTACTTCTGCTGCGGCAGACAGGCGAGCATCCCGTTCGAGCCGTGACGCAGCGCTTCGCCCGGACGGCACTCGATGACATAGCCGCCCATATAATCCGGCGTCGCGTCGTCGCCCTTGCCTGCCATGCGGCCGATCGTGGCGACCAGCATGTCGCCGGCCGTGCAATGGAAGAGTTCGATATCGTCGGTCGGATTGACTTCCGTGACGTTCGAGCTCATCCGTGCCGCTTCTTCGAGGCCCTTCGCGCTGACGCAGATCGCCTTCACCGGCTTCATGACGCGTGCCGTCCGCACGATCACATTGAGCGAGCCCATCGGTGCCGCCTGCGGGGCCGACACGTAGAAGCTCGAACCGCCGCCGCCGAAGCCGCCGCCGCTGCCATTGCCGATGCCGATCGCGCTGTCGCGGCCCATCGCCTGCGAGGCGCTGTCCGCCGCCGCATTTGCATTGGCGATAGCCGTGGCCGACGCCGTGGCACTGGCGTTCGCGTTCACCTGGATATTGATATTGTTCTCGTTGATGTTGGTGTTCGTATTCGTGTTGGTGTTCGTGTTGTTGTTGTAGTTCTTGTTGTAGTTGTAATTGTAGTTCTTGTTGCTGTTGTGGTTGCCGCCCTTGCCGCCGTGATGGCCACCGCCGCCGCAAGTGCCGCAATTGGTGGGAGGCGGCGTACAGCCGGTGTTGCAACCGCCACCGCCGCCATACGAGCCTGCGCCCGCCGGCGTCGCAAAGGCAAAAAGGAACAGCGCGGCACCAAAAGCCAGCGCGCCGAGAACCGGTCCACGGTTCGAAATCGAAAGAGACATCTGCTTCATCCTGACACTCCCGGCCCTTTTGGGGCTCGTTGGCCTGCGTCGATAGGAAACCCTTGGGGGGCATTCGAGGCGGATGATGCAGAAGCCATGCCGGATCGATGACATGGCGCGAAACGCGACAGCATATGGTTAACGATGCGCCAGCCCCTCTCGAAACGACGCGCTGCTTCGGGCGCATTAACCAATGAGACGATACCGGCCGCATTGCCCGGGACACCAATTCTTTGATTCTATTATATTTTTCCCAGGCCATCCGTTTGGGCAGCGCTTGTCGCGCCGCCGACGTTAACGTCTGGCACGCTTTCTGCTGCTGCGGGTATGTCCGGGACGATCTTCGCCAGAAGCCGTGCCGGATCGGCACCCCGGACAGTTTCGGGACCGGATTTGGGAAAGTCGCACCGAAACGGGACGGGCTTTCCGGTTTGAGATAGGATTTCCGCCAAGGGCAAACGGGGGCTTCCCCGCCGGGCGGACAGCGCGGCGGGGTCGAGGGCTATGAAGCACAGGAACAACCAGATTCTCTTCGATTACTGGAACGAGCTGCGCGCCGGACGTCCGGCACCGCGCCGGGCCGAAATCGAGCCGGGCGATATTCGCCGTGTCCTTCCCTACGTCTTCATTCTCGAGCGCAAGGACCGCGACACCTGGCGTTTCCGCCTCGCCGGCACCGGTCTTTGCAGCACCTACGGCATGGAATTTCGCGGCCACAACATGCTCGCCATGTGGTCCGA
>JAJLKS010000258.1:0-3203 GCA_033838765.1 Alphaproteobacteria bacterium | reverse complement strand
ATGCGCGGCAGGCACGCCAAATCCGCGCGTCCTATGGCGGCAAGCTGACCATGATCGACAAATGGTTCGGCCGCATACTCGATGAAATCGACGCAAATAATTTGTGGGACGATACGCTCGTCATTCTCTGCACCGATCACGGCCACTATCTCGGCGAGAAGGACATTTGGGGAAAGCCGGGCGTGCCTGTCTATGAACCGCTCGGCCATATTCCGCTGATGATCGCCCATCCAGGCATTGCGCCCGGCACTTGCGACGCATTGACGACGAGCGTCGACCTGTTCGCAACCCTTGCAGACTTGTTCGGTGTGGAGGTGCGCCAGCGTACACACGGGAAATCTCTGCTGCCGCTGCTGCGTGACGAAACAGACTCGGTGCGTGATTGGCTTCTGACCGGTGTGTGGGGCCGGGAAGTGCACTATATCGACGGCAGATACAAATATGCCCGCGGACCCGCAGGTGACAATGCGCCGCTCAGCATGATGTCGAACCGCTGGTCGACCATGCCAACGCATTTCCTGACGCGGGAGCAGGAACTTCCGCTGCCGGATGAACGCGCCTTTCTCGACCGGATGCCCGGCAGCCGCATTCCCGTGATCCACCAGCAATGGCAGAAGGGCGATATGGTGCCATACTGGGCGCTGACGAAATTCACGGGGCATCATCTTTACGATCTGGAAGGCGACCCGGAAGAATTGCGGAATCTGGCGGGTTCCAGCCTCGAAAGTGAAATTTCGGCCCGCTTGCGAGAGGCTCTGGCCGAGCTGGAGGTGCCTGCCAGCCAGTTTCAGCGCCTTGGTCTCTAGCCTGAAATAGGGAATGTTTAACGATCGGCGATCTAGGCTTGGATCTGGAGGAATGGCCGATGGCGATAGAAAAGCACGCGCCTGCCGCCGGAAGTGGTATCGACTATTCGGTGGTCGAGATTGAGGAGCCTGCGCATCCTCATTGCCGGGCGTTGCTTGCCTATTGGCGGGCACGTTTGAAAGATGACGGCTTGATGTTGCGCTCCGATTTCAATCCTCTTGATCTGCCTTATGCCATGGGCGGGATGTTTGTGGTCGAGCCCGTCGATGGAGGCGCGGATATGCGCTATCGGCTCGTTGGCAGTGAGAATGAGCGCCGTCTCGGGCGGAAGTTCACTGGCGAAAGGTTCACCGAGAGCTATTCGCCAGAAATGGCAGCCGAGCAGATCGCTTTCCACAACCGCATCTTCGAAGCGAAAAAGCCCGCCTGCCTGCAGGGACGTTTCATCGGTGTCGACCTGGAACACGTCCATTATGAGGCTATATATCTGCCGGTCCGCACGGAAGGTGGCGGAATGCAGATAATTGGCGGTCTCTACGATCTGGCGGGCCACAAGGCCTGAAAAACTGCCGGATTTGCTTGAATCGAGCCGACGTACTATCCATGTCCTGACGGCAACGGCATATCCGAATTCATGGTCACGATCGTAGACACGCTGAAGCCGGGCGCGGAAAAGCCCCGGCATCCTGAAAGGGCGAAGCGGCCCGATACGCCCATCCTGCGCAAGCCGGAATGGATCCGCGTTAAGGCGCCGGGTTCCCCGGTCTATGCGGAAACCAGACAGGTCGTGCGCGAGCATGGCCTTGTAACGGTTTGCGAGGAAGCAGGCTGCCCGAATATCGGCGAATGCTGGACGAAGAAGCACGCGACCATGATGATCATGGGCGACACCTGCACGCGAGCATGCTCGTTCTGCAATGTGAAGACGGGCCTGCCGGCGCCGCTCGATGCGGAAGAGCCGGAAAAAGTGGCAAATGCCGTCGCGAAACTCGGGCTGCGGCATGTGGTCATCACGTCGGTCGACCGCGACGATCTTGCAGACGGCGGCGCCCAGCATTTTGTCGAGGTGATTGAGGCGATCCGCCGCCGTTCGCCCGGCACGACGATCGAAATACTGACGCCCGATTTCCTTCGTAAGGAAGGTGCGCTGGAGAAGGTCGTGGCGGCGCGGCCGGACGTCTTCAACCACAATCTCGAAACAGTGCCGCGGCTCTATCTGAACATCAGGCCCGGTGCCCGCTACTTCCATTCGCTGCGCCTGCTTCAGCGAGTGAAGGAACTAGACCCGACGATCTTCACCAAATCCGGCATCATGGTGGGCCTCGGCGAAGCGCGAGAGGAAGTGCTGCAGGTGATGGACGACATGCGTTCCGCCGCTATCGATTTCCTGACGATCGGCCAATACCTTCAGCCGACACGGAAACACGCGGCGATCGACCGTTTCGTGACGCCGGACGAATTCAAATCCTATGAAACGATCGCGCGCACCAAGGGCTTCCTTCTTGTTTCTTCGAGCCCGTTGACGCGTTCTTCCTATCATGCGGACGAGGATTTCGAGCGGCTGCGCGATGCGCGCAACGCGTCGCTTGCGCGAGGGTGATGTTCAATGCCTGCGCATGAGCAGATCCGCGATGTACCCTACGCGGCCGGCGACATGTTCGCACTGGTCGCCGCCATCGATCGGTATCCCGAGTTTTTGCCCTGGTGCAGCGGCGCACGCATTCGCCGTCGCGACCGGGAGGGTGATAATGAGGTGCTTCTGGCAGACCTCATCGTTTCCTACAAGGTATTCCGCGAGCAGTTCACAAGCCGGGTAACGCTCGAAAAAGGCGCGCGAAAGATCGACGTCGCCTATGTGCAGGGACCGTTCAAATATCTCCACAACAAGTGGTTTTTCGAGGCACTGCCGGAGGGCGGCACCCGCATCCATTTCTTCATCGATTTCGAATTCCGCAGCGCCACGCTGCAGAAAATGATCGGTGCGGTTTTTGCGCGCGCTTTCGCAAAGATGATGCAGGCGTTTATCGACAGAGCCGATGCGCTGCATGGGCTGAAGAATCCGGCAAGTTGCGACGTTGCGCCGATGGCTACATCATCCGCCGCACAAGATTGAGCGCCGTCTCGATGGCCTTCAGCCTGATTTCCTCGCGCCCGATATCGCCAAATAGCTGCATCTCGTGAAGGATGCTGCGGCCCGCCCGTGCCGCTCCGAAGTGAACGAGCCCGACCGGCTTCATCGGAGTGCCGCCACCCGGTCCTGCAATGCCTGTCACGGATACCGCAATATGCGCTCGTGAGTTTTTCAGAGCGCCTTCTGCCATGGCCCTCGCAACCGGTTCTGACACGGCGCCAAAATCCGCAATCATGTCGCCGGGGACGCCCAGCATGTCGCGCTT
>JAJLKS010000257.1:0-8477 GCA_033838765.1 Alphaproteobacteria bacterium | reverse complement strand
CCTTTCTTGCCTCCTTGATATGGAACGGCATCAACAAGGGATACGGCCCAATACTGAAACTGATGCGGCAATGCTTTTGCCAGTGCCGAGGCGCCGCCCAAATCTTTGGGGACGCCGTTCACCTCGATGGCGATGGAGGGGCCGAAGGCATCGCGCAGCCGCTTCTGGATCAGCGAAATGGCGAGATGCGTCACGTCTATGCCGATCCAGTCGCGGTTCAGCTTCTGCGCGGCATGAACCGTGGTGCCGCAGCCGCAGAAAGGATCGAGCACCACATCGCCCTCGTTCGATGAGGCACTAATGATGCGTTCGAGAAGGGCCTGAGGTTTCTGCGTGGGGTAGCCGAGTCTTTCTTGGGCTTGCGAGTTAATTGGCGGAATGTCATCCCAAAGATTTTGAAGAGGTAGACCTTCGGATTCATCAAGATAGTTCTTCAACCTAATCCGACCGTTTGGCGAAGACGGAAAATAAAGCCGTCCTTCCTTGTCGTATTTCTCCATCAATTCTCGACTAATCGACTAGCCGTTTTGATGTGGCTTATATCCCTTGTATTCGTAAGTTAGATTCGGCCTTGGGCTGGGGCTTCTAAGGTCGCGGGTGGTGTATCTGCGCCCGTTTTCGTCAACATTGGAGTACTTGGCCGCAATGTGAGCATCGGATAGCGGGATGCGAATTCGCGTCCAAGTAGTTTCTTTTCCTTTCGCGTAAAAGAATATCGTGTCGGTGACAGAGCCAAAGCCAACACTGGCATCGTTATGAGAGCTGGTCCGTTTCCAGATGATCTCATTTGTGAATTGTTTCACGCCAAACACAGCATCCAGCAAAATCTTCAGATAGTGGCTGGCCGTCGGGTCGCAATGGAGATAGAGCGAGCCGGTTTTCTTCAGCACACGGTGCAGTTCGAGCAGGCGCACCGCCATCATGGCCAGATAGGCCATCATGTCGTTTTCCTTGAGGAAGCTCCGCATCGCGCGCAGCATTTCGGCGGCGTCGGTATTGCCGGAGGTCATCACCTCGTCGAAGGCGCGCTCGGCCGTGTCCGTCCAGTGCCAGGTATCGTCGAAGGCTTCCATCTGGGCATGGGATTCATGCCCGTCCGGCGCCTTGAACAGCACGTTGTAGGACGCATTCGAGTTGAAGGGTGGGTCGAGATAGACGAGATCGACGCTCTCGTCCGCGATGCTGTTGCGCAGAATTTCGAGATTGTCCCCATAGAAGAGCTTGCCGGTCATTCCCCCTCGCCGCGCCGCCGAATCGATGAGGCAGCCTAGCGCGAAACGGCGGGCCGGGGCGACGTCATTGGCCTTGGCCTCTGAAAGACGTGAACTGCGGAGACAGGCCCATCCGCGTTCGCTCTTCTCCTGCGGAATAAGGGGCTGTCCAACCGCCGGAGCGCAACGCCGGTCAGTATAGAGCGGGTCCGGCGCGGGCAAAACCCGGGACGGTGAGGGCGCAGTGCCTTTCATTTGCTCTGAGCTTGCAGCGCCCCCTCACCCTTCCCACCACCGCTTCGCGGCGGCGGGCCCCTTCCCTCTCCCCTTGGGGAGAGGGAGGGAGCGGGCGCAAGCCCGCGGAAGGGTGAGGGGGGCGGCACTCGTAAGCCTTTGCCCCTTGACTTTCTGTCCCACTCTTTTAAATAAGAATAAGTCGCAAATGCGGCTCATGGAAGGATTGGCGTCATGCGGGACATATTGAAGACCATCAGCTACGGGACGCTCCACTTCGCGGTGGGGTTCGGCGTCACCTATGCGCTGACGGGCGAGGTGGCGATTGCCGCCGGCGTCGCGCTGATCGAGCCTGCCGTGAACACGGTGGTCTTCTATTTCCACGAGAAGGCCTGGGCGCGCTACCCGGCCAAGGCATTGAAGACGCTTGGCTTTCGCGGGCCGTATCAGCCCGCCTGAAGAACGTCCCGGTCAGCCCCAGGCCCAGACCGGCTGTTCGAGGCCGGACACGCGCGTATGACGTTCCCTTAAAGCCACTTCCGCGAACTGGTAGAGGAGGGCGGCTGTCGGCGCATGGATGTGATCCTCGCCGATGAGAAGGCGGATCACGGGCCGCTCGCTTTCCGGGATCGTCAGGAAGACCGGCGAATCCGGCCGCATGAGTTCGCCAAGCGCGATCTTGTGGATCGAGGCGACTTCCGCCTCGTTCGCCCTCATGGGCGCAAGGTCCGGCGCCCAGACAACGACAGGCGTGATGAGATAGCCCGACCGCGTCGGATAATCGTCGAGAAGCCCCAGCACCTGCGAGGGCGGCAGATCGAGCGCCACCTCTTCCGATAGTTCGCGGAGCGCGGCCTCGACCGGCGTCTCGCCCTTGTCGATGCGCCCGCCGGGCAGCGCCCATTGGCCGGCATGGGCGTTCATCTTCGGAGCGCGCCGCGTCAGCAGGAAGGCCGCTTCCTCTTCATGCGGCACAAGCGTGATGGCGACGGCGGCGTGCTTCAGTCCGCCGCTTCCATGCGCCTCGCGCTCGAAACGCGCAAGGCGCTCGCTTACGCCGCCGCGCAGATTGTCGTCGAATATGAATGTCATCGCCGTCCCTTTTCCGCCTGTCTTAGCATGGGCCGGGGCGTCATTCGCCTGTTTAAAATAAGCTACGGCGCAATCCGTTCCTTTGCTGGCCGTTACTGCAATGCAGATAGAGCGGCGGCAGTCGCGTTTAATATCATGAACATGTAGCCCCGATTGGCCTCATGCCCCTCCTTGGAGGGGGAGCCGGTGCGCGCTACACTTTTCGAGAAGTCTCACCCTCCTGACGAGGCAATCCCATGCGCATCGGCGTTCCGAAGGAAATCAAGGTCCATGAATATCGCGTCGGTATGACGCCGTCCGCCGTGCGTGAAGCGGTGCATCACGGGCATGAGGTCATGGTGCAGAAGAATGCGGGCTTCGGCATCGGCCTCTTCGACGACCAGTATGTCGCCGCCGGTGCGAAGATCGTGGACACGGCGGAAGAAATCTTCGCGGCTGCCGACATGATCGTGAAGGTGAAGGAGCCGCAGCCCTCCGAATGGAAGCAGCTTCGGGAGGGGCAGATCCTCTTCACCTATCTTCATCTCGCGCCCGATCCCGAGCAGGCGCGCGGCCTCGTGGAATCGGGCTGCATCGCCATCGCCTATGAAACGGTGACGGACCATCGCGGCGGGCTGCCGCTCCTTGCGCCGATGTCGGAAGTTGCCGGCCGCATGTCCATTCAGGCGGGCGCCCATTGCCTCGAGATCGCGCAGGGCGGGCGCGGCATGCTGCTCGGCGGCGTGCCGGGCGTGCCGGCCGCCAAGGTCGTCATTCTGGGCGGCGGCGTCTCCGGCACCAATGCCGCGCGCATGGCGATGGGCCTCGAGGCCCATGTCACGGTGATCGACCTCAACCTGCACCGGCTCTATGAGCTCGACATGCAGTTCGGGCCGAGTCTCAACACGATCTATTCGACGGTCGATGCGATCGAGGAAAGCGTGCTCGGTGCCGATCTCGTCATCGGTGCCGTCCTCGTGCCGGGTGCGGCGGCGCCGAAGCTCGTCACCGAAGACATGGTGAAAAAGATGAAGAAGGGTTCGGTGCTGGTCGATATCGCGATCGACCAGGGCGGCTGTTTTGCCACCTCCCATCCGACCACCCATGCCGAACCGACCTTCATCAAGCATGAGGTTGTGCATTACTGCGTCGCCAACATGCCGGGCGCCGTCGCGCGGACCTCCACCTTCGCGCTCAACAATGCGACGCTGCCCTTCACGCTGGCGCTCGCCGACAAGGGCTACAAGGCGGCGCTCGCAGGCAATCCGCATCTTCTGGCCGGGCTCAACGTCCACAAGGGCGACATTACCTATCAGGCGGTTTCCGAAGCGCTCGGCGTGCCCTTCAAGGAGGCGAAGAGCGTCATTGCCGCCTGAGCAAGCCTTTGAAAACGAAAGATGTTTTTTCTGGCGCCAGGCAAATTGTGCCAGTGTGAGCCAGTTTTAAACCGGGATTAACCATATCGCGCGAGTCTCCCCTCATCCGCTTCCTGAGAGCGGGGAGGAACAAGGGGGCTTGCCATGTTCGAAAAGGCTCAGCGCGACCGCTTCTGGCTGGTGCTTGGCGCAATCCTGATCGGGCTTTTCGTGATCCAGAAGGAGCGGGGGCTTGTCGATCCCGCGCCGCGCGTGGCGCAGGAAACCCGCGTCTATGACCGGGGCGGCATGGACCGCCTTGTGGAGCGGACCATCGAGGTTCCCTACCGCGAGCCGGTCATGGCGGCCCGGCCCCAGCCCCGCCCGCAGGTTCAATATGCAAGCTGGACGCATGACCCCCATGCGGAGCTGGTCACAGGCTCGATCTCCGCAAGCCCGGCGGCGGCGCCGCGCCCGCTTGCGCGTCCTGCCCGCGGCGAAACGCCGATCCGGGTCGCCTCGCTCGGTGCGCCTGCCACGTCCGGCGGCCGGTATTACGCTCAGGTCGGTTCCTATGACCGGATCGACCGGGCAAGCCGTCGCTATTTCGATATTCTCGGCCGCGAACCGGACCTTCAGGGCGAGGAGCGCGTCTCCATCGATACAGTGCGGGTCTCGGGTGAGGAGGTTCACCGGGTGCGGATGGGGCCCTTCGCCGATGAGCGCGCCGCCCGTGCGGCTTGTGCCCGGGCCCAGGTTTCCGCCGATGAATGCGCGGTCATCCACCTGAATTGAGTGGGCCATATGGACTTTTCGTCCGGTTTCACTGTATAAGGCCCGCCAAAGGCCGTCCGGCATCAGCCGGTCACGGCCATTATCTTGTTTTCAAAGCCTTTTTCGCGAGGGCAGGCGTTCGCCTCAGGCGGACCGCTCGCGGAGCAATCGGAGCGAAGCCCATGGCCGTCCCCAAGAGGAAAACCACCCCGTCGAAGCGCGGCATGCGCCGTTCGGCCGATGCGCTGTCGCAGCCGGCCTATGTCGAGAACCCGGATTCGGGCGAGCTTCACCGTCCCCACCATGTGGACCTGAAGAGCGGTATGTATCGCGGCAAGCAGATCCTGAAGCCGAAGGGCGAATAAGCCTTTCCGCATCGGCAGAGCGTTTGAAACGCCGTTCCTCCGGGAGCGGCGTTTTCCGTTTGGGCTTGTCTATGCGGAGATGCCGGCCAGCGCGCGGGCGCAGGTCCAGCGCGAGGTTTCCGTCACCTGTTCCTTCCAGTCGCCGGCATCGACATAGAAGGCATCGCGGATGAGCTTCGCGATCTCCGCCGCCTTGGGATTTTCGGGGCCGCCATTCTGGTGAAGCCAGTTGTCGGATTGCAGCGCCACCGTCACCTCGGCGATCGGTACGGTGCCGAATTCGAGTCCGCAGGACGTGACCTCGCGGCCCTTGAGTTCATCGGCAAAGCAGACCGGGATGGAGCCCGGCACGTCGGAAGAAATCGAGCCGCCGCCGACCGTCGAGCGGACGGACGCGCCCCACCATTCGACCATGCGCCTGTAGGCGCCGCTCGTTTCGGGCTCCGTGCAGATGATTTCGGCGACGCCGCGCGCGCCGAGCCCTGAATGAATATCGACGAATGCGACGCGCTCCGCCGCCGCCATTTCGGTGCGGATGATCGCGCGCAATGTCCGGTTCGACCAGACGGGCGCGTGGCCGCCGAACTGAACGCCCTTCGGATGCGTGTATTGCCCGGCGCTCAATGCGTGCTGCATTGCGCGGGGGCCATGCGCCGCCGCATAGGCTTTCATCCGTGCACGGCATTCCGCCATGGTTTCCGGCGACAGGTCCGGCGGGTTGATGGCGTCAGCCAGTTCCTCGTAGCCGGGATTTTCAGGATGGGGCTTCGAGTGATCGACGAAATTGCGGTTGAGGTCGACATTGTCCTCGTTCACGCGCCGGTCCCAGGCAAAGCCATACGGGTTGATCGCATGAATGAAGACGACAGCCGTATCGGCGGGCAGTGCTGCGGCGAAGCCTTCCGTGATGAGTGCCGTCTGGACACCCGACCCGCAATAGCCCTCGACGCCATGCGTACCGGAACCGATGCCGAGAATGCGCGTGGCGCCGTCCGGCCCGAAACGGGCGACATCGGTGGCAAGCTCCTCGCCATTCGGGCCCTTCAACGGATGAATGTGATGGCGGATCGCTGCGCCCGCTGTTTCCGCCGCGGCGAGGAACTTTCCTCTCGCCTCGCCATAGGAAGCCGAAAAATGCCGCGCCGCGCCTGTCATGCCTTGTCTGCCGTTTCCTGCGTTAACCGTCATCGAAAGATGATCTGTTCCGGTGCCCGGGACGGGTTATGGTACCGGAAAATGTGCTAGACTGACACAATCGAGGCCGGTTCACGGGGGCAACAAGGGGAATCTGACATGTTTCGTACTCTGCCAATGATGGCGCTCGCCATCATCGCCTACAACATCATCGTCTATCTGACCGGCCTGTCCATGGACACGCAGGTCACGACGGTCACCCTCGTCTCCGGCGCGATCTGGTCGATCAGTGTCGGCGACGTATTGGTGTTTGGCGGCCTTATGCTGCTTTTCCTCGAGCTGATAAGCTCGACGCAGACCGGCGCCTCCACCATCGTCAATCACGCGCTGTCCATGCTCGTGCTGCTCGTGGCGCTGGTGCAGTTCATCGTGCTGCCGGAATTCGGCAACTCGACCTTCTTCGCGCTGGTCATCCTTGCGCTGTTCGATGTGGTCGCGGGCTTCACCGTGACGATCACCGCCGCACGGCGCGACTTCACTGTCGGCGAATAATCAATCGGCGGACGCCGCGGCATCGAGCAGCAGCTCATATGCCGCGGCGAGCCGTGCCGTCATCGGATGGGACGGCACTTCATTCCCGTCGAGCCGGGAGACGGGGACGATACCCACAAGACTGTTGGTGACGAAGATGCCGTCTGCGCGGGCAAGCCGCATTGGCGTGATGTCTTCCTCTCGCGCGCCGATGCCGATGCCCGGAGCGAGTTCCAGCAGGGCGGCGCGTGTGATGCCGGGCAGGATCGCGCCATTGTCGGCAGGCGTCAGCAAGGTTTCGCCTTCCCACAGGAAAATGTTTGCCATGCTGGTCGATGCGGCCATGTCGCCCGTGTCGAGCATCAGCGCGTCGTCCGCGCCCTTTTCGCGCGCCTCTTCCCTTGCGAGCACATTGTCGAGATAGGGCAGCGCCTTCAGCCGGGCGGAAGGGGACCAGGGGTTTCGCCGCGGCGACGCCGTTGCAAGCGACAGGTGTTCGGGCGGCGGCCCGCCACGCGCTGCACCGATAAGAACAGTGGGCCGAGGCTCCGGCGGCAGTGCCAGCCCGCGCGGGCCGGGCCCGCGCGTCACCGTCAGGCGCAGCGATGCGCGTTCGCAATCATGCAGTTCGTTCTCGCGCAGGAGACTGCGGCAGGCCTGCGCCAGTTCGTCCGGCGAATAGGGCAGCGTCATGCCGATCACGCCCGCGCCGTTCAGCAGGCGAATGAGATGTTCGTCGAAAAAGGCGACCGCGCCATGCCGGACGAGCATGGTTTCAAAGAGGCCGTCGCCAAGCAGAAATCCGCGATCCGCCGGGTCGATCCTTGTGTCGCCTGCATCGGCGATCGCGCCATTGAGCCAGAGCTTCATGCGCTTTGCCTCACTTCGAGCGTCCTTGTGGCATGGGCGATGCGCAGGAAGTTTTCGAGCAGTCTGTGCCCGTGTTCGGTGAGCACCGATTCCGGATGGAACTGCACGCCGAAGACCGGCAGGCTTTCATGCGCAAGCGCCATCGGCACATCGTCCTGTGCATATGCGGTAAAGCGGAGCGGGCTTCCGGGCTGCAGTTCGGCGGCAAGCGAGTGATAGCGTCCCGCCATGAAGGGGCTCGGGATGCCCTCGAAAAGCGAGCTTCCATCGTGGCGGATCGCGGATGCCTTGCCATGCACGGGGCGCGGCGCACGTATCACCCGTCCGCCAAAGGCAGCGGCAATCGCCTGATGGCCAAGACAGACGCCGAGAAGCGGGATACCGCTTTCCGCCGCCGCCCGGACGAGCGGAACGGAAATGCCCGCCTTGTCCGGTCCGCAGGGCCCGGGCGAGAGGATGATCGCCTCCGGGCGCAGGGCAACGGCGTCCGCGACCGATATTTCATCTGTCCGGATGGTGCGGCGTTCGCAGCCGAGTTCGCCGACATAGCGGGCGAGGTTGTGGACGAAGCTGTCGAAATTGTCGATGACGAGAATCATGCGGGCTCTCCCGCAAGCAGGGCGGTAACGGGTTCGAGCGCCGCGCGCATGTTCCGCGCCTTGGCGAGGGTTTCCTCATATTCGGCGGCGGGATTCGAGTCAGCGACGATGCCGCCGCCGGCCTGAAATGTAATCCGGCGTCCGCTCACGGTGATCGTGCGGATCGCGATTGCGCTGTCCATGCTGCCATCGGCACCCAGCCAGCCGATGGCGCCGCAATAGGGGCCGCGCGCGGTCGGTTCGAGTTCCGCGATGATTTCCATGGCGCGGCGCTTCGGCGCGCCGGTGACGGAGCCGCCGGGAAAGCAGGCCGCGAGGAGGTCGGCATGTGCC
>JAJLKS010000256.1:0-7589 GCA_033838765.1 Alphaproteobacteria bacterium | reverse complement strand
GTTCCGGATCGGCGAACAGGGCGGAGCGCTTTCTGAACTCGCGCGACATGTCGAGTTGCCGGACCACTCGTGCGGGATTGCCGGCAGCGATGCAATTCGGGGGTATGTCGGATACGACGACCGAACCCGCGCCTATGATGCTGTTCTCGCCGATGGTCACGCCCTTGCCGACAATCACCCGTACACCGAGCCACGCGTTCTCGCCAATGTGAATCGGCCGGTGTTTCTCAAGTTCAGCCGTGCGGTCGTAGGTATCGTGCCAATCCGAATCGGAAATGTAGCAGCCGCTTGCGATCATCGTGTTGCTGCCGATGACGATGCGTTCAGACGCGACGACATGCGTGCCCGGGCTGATGAGCACATGATCACCGATTTCGATACGTCCCTCTCGCTCGCCGCTGCGCCATGTCGCAAGGCGAACCATGTTGCCCCTTGAAGCATGGAGATGGAGGTTCGCGCCGGCTGTGATCCCGCCGCCCCAGATCTCGACATTGCGGGGGCTCGTAATGTCCGGGTGCGGCCCGAGCGCATCGAAGGCGGGTGCAATGAAACGCCTCACATAGAAGCGGTTCCAGCCGTCCTGTATCCGGCGGATGAAATAGGGTCTTCTGTCCCGCCGCATGGCGCGTGGCCTCTCGTCATTGCGCCATCGGGCGCAGAGTCTCAATGGGCGGATTTTGTCCGCAAGGCATAGAAGCCATTTTTCAGCGGGCCGAAAAGTTCGGCGACCTGCGGGTGGCGGACAGGCTCTCCGGATTCGTCCGGCAGAAGGTTCTGCTCGGAGACATAGGCGACATATTCCGTTTCCGAGTTTTCGGCGAGCAGGTGGTAATAGGGCTGGTCCTTGCGCGGACGCACCTCCTCCGGGATCGACAGCCACCACTCTTCGGTGTTGTTGAATGTCGGATCGACATCGAAGATTACGCCCCTGAAGGGGTAGAACCGATGGCGGACCACCTGTCCGATCCTGAATTTCGCCGCCCTGTTGACTTCCATATCGCGTTATCGCCTTTCTTCAATAGCTTCACTCTAACAGGCTGAAACAGCTACTGAAATCCATTCCGTGCAGCGGGCCATCGTTTCGGGATTGCCATTCGCGCCCGGACATCCAATATGGCGGCCATCGAAATTTTTCAACCGACAGGAGAGTCCATATGAGCAGGCCGGTAGCGCCCTTGTTCGAGCCCTTTACATTCAACGGCCTGACCCTTCCGAACCGTATCGTGATGGCGCCCATGACCCGCTCGAAATCGCCGGGTGGCGTACCGGGCGCCGATGTTGCTGCCTATTACCGCCGCCGGGCGGAAGCCGAATGCGGCCTCATCATCACCGAGGGCACGACCGTCAATACGCCGGTCGCAACGGCCGACTCGAACTATCCGCAGTTCTGGGGCGAGGATGCACTCAAGGGCTGGAAGCGCGTAGTCGAGGAGGTTCATGGCGCAGGCGGCAAGATCATGCCGCAGCTTTGGCATGTGGGCATGGTGCGCAATCCCGAGAAATCGACCAATTCGCACCTGCCGAGCCACGGACCGTCGGGCCTAGCCGTGCCCGGCAAGAAGCGCGCCGAGCCTATGACGAAGCAGGAGATCAAGGACACGATCGAGGCTTTCGGGCAGGCCGCAGCCGACGCGCGCGAGATCGGTTTCGACGGTGTGGAGATTCACGGCGCTCATGGCTATCTCATCGACCAGTTCTTCTGGGCCGGCACCAATGAACGCGACGACGAATATGGCGGCGATCTCGTCGGCCGGACGCGTTTCGCGGTCGAGATCATCGAGTCGATCCGCCGCCATGCAGGCAAGGACTATCCGCTCATCCTGCGTTTCTCGCAGTGGAAGCAGCAGGACTACACCGTAAAGCTCGCGCAGACGCCGGAAGAGCTTGGCGCATTCCTGAAGCCTCTCTCCGATGCCGGTGTCGACGTGTTCCATTGCTCGCAGCGCCGATTCTGGGAACCGGAGTTCGAAGGCTCGGACCTCAATCTCGCGGGCTGGACGAAAAAGCTCACGGGCAAGCCGAGCATCACGGTCGGCAGCGTGGGCCTTTCGGGCGAGTTCATCGCCTCTTTCGCGGGCGAAAGCTCCGAAGCGACAGGCATCGACGAGCTTCTGGTGCGGCTGGAAAAGGGCGAGTTCGATCTCGTCGGCGTCGGTCGCGCGCTTCTTGTCGATCCGGCATGGGCCCGCAAGGTCCATACCGGCGCGTTCGATCAGCTCATGCCGTTCCGCGCAGAGGCGCTTGCCACGCTTTCCTGAGCGGGGTCAGAAACCGTAGGCTTTGGCGAGGTCGGGGTCCTTTTCGGCCACCTTCCTCGCCAGATCCACGATCACCTTCGCCTGCTTCCAGGTGGCGTCGTCCTGCATCTTGCCATCAATCATGGCGACGCCGGTGCCGTCGGGCATGGCGTCGAGGATTTTCTTCGCGAAGATCACTTCGTCAGGTTCGGGGCTGAAGACGCGCTTGGCGATCGCGATCTGGTTCGGGTGCAACGACCAGGCACCGACGCAGCCCATCAGGAAGGCATTGCGGAACTGCTGTTCGCAGGCTTCAAGATCCTGAATATCTCCGAAAGGGCCATAGAAGGGGCGGATGTCGTTTGCGACGCAGGCATCCACCATCCTGGCAAAGGTGTAGTGCCAGAGATCCTGCTGCGCCGCCATACGGGGGCTGCCATCTGCCTTCGGATCTTCCAGCACACGGTAGAAGGGATGGCCCCCGCCGACCCGCGTGGTCTTCATCTTGCGCGAGGCTGCAAGGTCGGCCGGCCCGAGGCTCATGCCATGCATGCGCGGGGAGGCGCTCGCAATCTCCTCGACATTCTTTACGCCCTGCGCCGTCTCCAGAATGGCGTGGATGAGAAGCGGCTTGTTCAAGCCATGCTTCGCCTCGAGCTGCGCGAGAAGCTGATCGAGATAATGGATGTCCCAGGCGCCTTCGACCTTTGGCAGCATGATGACGTCGAGTTTGTCGCCGACTTCGGCCACGAGTTCCATCACGTCATCGAGCATCCAGGGGCTATTCAGCGGATTGATGCGGACCCAGAATCCGGTTGGGCCGAAGTCATGCGCCTTGCCGACTTCGATCACGCCCCGGCGGGCGGCATCCTTCGCATCGGCAGGGATTGCATCTTCGAGATTGCCGAGCAGCACGTCGACCTGCGGGATCACGTCGCCGATCTTTGCCCGGACCTTATCGTTATGGCCGGGAAAAAAATGGATCATGCGCTCGAGCGCCACGGGCAATTCGCGGTAGGGCGCGGGCGCACCAATCGCGAGCGGCTTGTAGAAATTCGTCGGCAGTTTCATGGCAATCCAATCGGGCAGGGGTGGAACCGGCGCAGTCTAGCGAGGGCGCCTTTCCAAATCCACGAGCGATTTCAGCCCTTTCAGGGCTTTTCCCTTGCGTCTTGCAGAGCCCGGACGGGGCCTGCCGCATAGAGGCTTGCAAAGCCGAGTGCCGAGGAAACGGTGAGCGCGAGGAATGCAATTTCATAGCCGCCCGCCGTAACATAGAGGAACCCGAGCAGTGCCGGGCCAGCGGCATTGGCGCAGGTCGTTATCATCTGCGAGACGGAGAGGATGCGCGCATAGGCCTTGAGGCCGAAGGCTTCGGCGACGATCAGCGGCTGCATCATCTGCATGTTGCCGACGGTCGACCCGAAAACCGCCGATGCAACGAAAAGCGCGATCGGCCCTTGCACAAAGGCGAAGAGAACGAATGACAGCGCCTGCAGCACATAGATCGCGTAGAGATAGGTTTTTGAGGCGACATGGGAGAGCACCGCGCCGCCAACCAGCCGGCCGGCAATGCTTGCAGCGGCCATAATGGCAACGGCCAGCGCCGCCGTCTGGTCGTCGCCTGTACGGGTCGAAACAAGGCGGAACTGGTGCGCCAGAGAGCCGACCTGCGCCATCATTGAAAAGACGAAGGCTGTCGTACACAGGATGAAGAAACGGCTCCGGATCGCTTCCTCGAACGTGACGCCGTCAGGCGGCAGGAGGCTGCCATCGGCACTTCTGCGCGGGGGATCGCCGTCTGGCGACTGACCGATGGCTTCCGGACTTGCACGCAGCACGATCAAGGCGACCGGAATGACGCCGAGTGCAAGCACGAGACCCAGCCAGTATGCCGCGTCCATCAAGCCGTAGCGTTCAATGAGTCCTGCCGACAACGGCGTGAAAACGATGCCGCCGAGCGACAGCCCCGTTGAGGCATAGGCGATAGCCTTGGAGCGCTGGCGCGTGAACCAGCGGGCAACGATCGTCATTCCGGGAATGACCGCGACGGCGGCATTGCCGATGCCGAACAGAATGTAGAAGGCGTAGAGCTGCCACATCGCCGTGACGTGGCCGGCACTGGCGAGGACGACGCCCGACAGAAGCGCGCCGAAAGTGACGACCCAACGAGGGTCATATCTGTCGAGCAGCCAACCGACTGCGAGGCCGGTGATACCGGACGAGACGAAGAAGAGCGCCGTGGCGTTCGAAGCGGCCGAAACCGTAAACCCGCCCTCGGCCACAAAAGCCTTCAGGAAGATCGAGAGGTTGTAGAAAATCAGGCCGCAGGAAACCGTATGGATGACAAAGACGGCGGCAACGACATACCAGCCGTAAAAGACCGGGCCGCGCGGCGGAACGCGCGGCGTTTCTGGCGCCGTGCCAGCATCCATTTCAGGGCTCCGATAGCCGGAAGGGTGAATAGCGAGTTCTGACCTAGATAGCCTTTCCGGTCAGCCCGCCCAAGCGGAATCTTGGGGACGTGTCAGTCTGCCGCCGTCAGCGCCTTCATCTCTTCCGCCATGGCCTTCCTGAAGCTCTCCTGCTCCGTCACCCGGTGGTCACCCTTTGCGTAGGCGAGGGCATTTTCGTAGTAGAAGCGCGCGTTCATTGCATTGGCGACGCCGCTGTCGCGGGTCTTGATGACGCGGGCAGGGGCACCCGCAACGATCGAATATTCAGGGATCACCATTCCTTCCGTTACGATCGAGTGACCGGCCACAATCGAATTACGGCCAATCCTTGAACCATCCATCAAAGTCGAATTGATGCCGATGAGGCAGTTGTCGCCAATCTCGGCGCCATGGATCGTGCAGTGATGGGTGATCGAGCAATTCTCGCCGATGATTGTCGGCGTTTCATTTCCGACATGTATCATCACGAAATCCTGGACATTCGTCCTCTTGCCGATCCTGACCTCATGCATCTCGCTGCGGATGACTGCATAAGGCCACAGCGACGCGCCTTCACCGATGAAGACCTTGCCATAGACAAGCGCTGTCTCGTGGATGAAGGCAGGATTGTCGAGGGTGACCTCGGGACCAAAGTTACGCATTTGTCCTGCTTTCGATCAGGGCGCGGACGGGGCCGCCCGCAAGAATGAAAAGGAAGGCGAGCAGCGAGGCTGCCGCCATGACGAGGAAGGCGACCCCGTAGCCGTCGAGCCACTCGTATAGGAAACCGACGGCGGCTGGACCGGTCGCTACACCTGCCGTCATAAAGAGCTGGCTTAGCGAATAGATGCGGCCATAGGCCTTGAGACCGAATGCTTCGGCGAGCATCAGCGGCTGCATCATCAGGAGATTGCCAACGGTAACACCGAACAGAACGGTTGCACAGAAAAGCGAGAAGGGCGTTTCGGCCACCGAGTAGAAGGCGAGCGCAAGACCTTGTCCAACCACAAGCGCGAAGACGAAACGCCGGGAAGGAACGAAGCTCAAGGCCCAGCCGCCGACGAGCCGGCCCACAATGCTGGCGAACGCCATTGTGGCGACCGCCAGCGCAGCCGTTTCGTCGCTCCCGCTTCGCAGTGCTACAAGGCGAAACTGGTGCGCGATCACGCCGACCTGCGCCATCATGGCGAAAATGAAGGCGGTGGTGGATAGGATGAAGAAACGGCTGCGAATTGCATCGTGATAGTCGATGCCGTCTGCCGGCAGCACTGCGCCGCTCTCATCGCGCATGATCGCGTCACCATCGGGCCCAAGGCCAATCGATTGCGGCGAAGGCCGGATCAGCAGCCAGGCAATGGGAATGATGCCAATGACGAAGCCCAACGCGAGCCAGGGCGTGGTTGTCTGAAGTCCCCAGCGGTCGATCAGGCTCGCGGCGACCGGCGTAATCAGAATGCCGCCAAGCGAAAGGCCGGTCGAGGCGATGGAAAGCGCGACCGAGCGGCGGCGAGCGAACCAGCGCGCGACAAGCGTCGTGCCGGGGATCAGGGCTGCGCCCGCATAGCCGGCACCGAAGAGAATGTAGAACAGATAGAGCTGCCAAAGCTCGGAGACGTAACCGGCGCCGAGCGTTGCAATAGCGCTGACGATGGCACCGGCGGTAATGACCCAGCGCGGATCGTATCGCTCGATCAGGGCAGCAACGCCGAGACCTGCGATGCCGGAGGAAATGAAGAAGCAGGCCGTGGCCCCGGACGTTGCCGAAACGGAGAAGCCGCCTTCTGCGACGAAGGCCTTGAGATAGACGGAAAGATTGTAGAAGCCGAGGCCCGCCGTCACAGTCATGATGACGAGCACAGCCGCCACCACGTACCAGCCGTAGAACACGCCCTGACCCGGATCGTCCGGGCCGTTCATTTCCGTGGCGCGTTCTGCGCTCATTGCCGCCTCCCTTGGCCCGGTCTGCGCCGGGTTCGGCCTAGATAATTGCGGAAGCGCGGCGCGCCAACAAGGAAAAGCACGGGAGGTGGCGCGGACTGGCCCATTCGGCTAATCATGGTGCCATTCCGGCATCAGAAAACAGACCGGCGCTACAGGGAGACAATCCATGAAATTCTACAATTCGATCGGGCCGAATCCGCGTGTCGTCAAAATGTTCATGCATGAAAAGGGTATCGAGCTTCCCTTCGTGGAAGTCGATCTCATGCAGGGCGAAAATCGCCAGGAGCCATTTCTCGCGAAAAATCCGGCGGGTCAGCTGCCCGCGCTCGAACTCGACAATGGCAGTGTCCTCGCCGAGATCACGGCTATCTGCGAATATCTCGACGAGAAGTTTCCCGGCGGTTCGCTGATCGGCGCGACGCCGGAAGAACGCGCTGAAACGCGCATGTGGACGCGCCGTGTCGACCTCAATGTGTGCGAACCCATGGCAAACGGGTTCCGTTTCTCCGAAGGCCTGCCGCTCTTCCAGAACCGCATGCGCTGCCTGCCCGAGGCTGCCGCCGGCCTGAAGGCGATCGCGCAGGACAAGCTCGCCTGGATCGACAAGCTGCTTGCAGGCAAGGAGTTCCTTGCGGGCAAGCGCATGACGCTTGCCGATATTCTGCTCTTCGGTTTCCTTGATTTCGGTGCCGCAGTGGGCCAGCCGGTCAACCCGGAGCTCAAGAATGTCTCGGCCTGGTTCGAGCGCATGAAGGCGCGTCCGTCGGCGGCCGCATCCGCCTGACCTCAGGTTCCGGGCGGCCGGCGAGCATCGCTCTCATGTCCGCCCGGAGTATCCTTGCCCTCTTGCGGACCGCCATAATTCTGCCAGAATAGTAAAAATAAATTACTATCATCGGGGATATCGTGGGAGGAGTAATCATGAAATACGTTGTCCAATTCTGTCTGCTGCTGGGCCTTGCAGTGTTCGGGCTGG
>JAJLKS010000255.1:0-11332 GCA_033838765.1 Alphaproteobacteria bacterium | reverse complement strand
GCGGCGCCTCGCGCTCGAGGCGCTCATGGCCCGAAGCGGTGCCGGGCGCGGTTGAGTAGAACAGGTGAGTTGAATGGTAAAAGAGTCCGGGACGCAAGGCCGTCACATCGAGGCCTTTCTTGAAATGTTGAGCGCAGAGCGCGGCGCGGCGCGCAATACGCTCGATGCCTATGAGCGCGATCTGAAGGACTTTGCCGGATTTCTTTCTTCGCGCGACCGTGCACTTGATGCTGCGACACCGCGCGACATTCGCGACTACCTCGAAGGTTTGACGGCGCAGGGACTGTCTGCATCGACCGCCGCGCGGCGTCTGTCGGCGCTTCGCCAGTTTCACGGTTTCCTCTTCGCCGAGTCGATCCACAAGGACGATCCCTGCGCTTCGATCGAAGGGCCGCGCCGCGCACGTCCATTGCCGAAGACGCTGACGGTTGAGGAAGTCGATGCGCTGCTGGCGGCGGCGCGCCGCGCCGAGGACGGGCGTACGCAGGAAGAGGCCGTGATTGCCTACAAGCGCGCAAGAATCGTCTGCCTGATGGAAGTTCTCTATGCGACGGGCCTTCGCGTCTCGGAACTCGTCGGCCTGCCGTTGACGGCCGTGCGCGGCGACGAGCGGTTCCTTGCGGTGAGCGGCAAAGGCGGGCGCGAGCGGCTGGTGCCCCTGTCGGAGACGGCGCGGGAAGCGATCGATGCCTATCTTCCGCTCAGGACCAGGCGGCTCGGCGATCATGTTTCGCCCTGGCTCTTTCCCTCGCGCGGCAAGCAGGGACATCTCACGCGGCACCGCTTTGCGCAGTTGCTGAAGGATCTCTCCGTATCGGCCGGGCTCGACCCGACGCGCGTCTCGCCGCATACGCTACGCCATGCCTTTGCAAGCCACCTGCTCGCAAACGGCGCCGATCTGCGTGCCGTGCAGCAGATGCTCGGTCATGCCGATATCTCGACCACGCAGATCTATACGCATGTGCTGGACGAGCGGCTGAAGGAACTCGTGCAGACGCATCATCCCCTCGCCAAGAAGGGCAAGGCATCCTGAGCTAGGCGATGTGCCTCAGCTTGCCGGGATTGCGGATCGCATAGATCGTCGCGATACGCCCGTTGGCGATACCGAATGTCATGACAGTGTCGAGCTGACCGCTCAGCTTCAGCAGGAAACCCGGCTCGCCATTGACGATGGCCGGTTGCGTGTCCAGCAAGCCTTGCGACTTTGCCACGATGCCGAGCAGGAAGCGGCTGACATTCCGCGCGCCATATAGCGGGTTGAGCGCCGCAAGTACCTTGCCGCCGCCATCCGAATAGAAAACGACGTCGTCGCTCATGCAGTCGATGAGGGCTTGCGGATCTGCCGCCGTGATCGCGCTTTCAAGGGCAGAAGCGAGGCGGCGGTGCTCGCTCACATTGCCGTCGAAGCGGGCGTGCAAATCCTTCACGCGCTTGCGGGCGCGGCTCACTGTCTGGCGGCAGGCTGCCTCGGACTTGCCGAGCAACGCTGCCAGTTCGCCATAGCCATAGTCGAAAGCATCGTGCAGGAGGAACGCCGCGCGCTCTTCGGGCGACAGGCGCTCCAGCATATGCAGGAGCGCAATCGAAATCTCGTCCGCGAGAGCAAGGCGGTCTTCCGGAGACGGGGCGGTATCTTCGACGATGCCGACAATGGGCTCGGGAAGCCAGGGGCCGACATAGATTTCGCGTCTGGCGCGGGCGCTGCGCAACTGGTCGATGGCGAGACGGGCGACCGTCGTGACGATCCAGGCCTCGGGGTTGCGGATGCCGGTGTGGCCCGCGCTGCGCCAGCGCAGCCAGGCCTCCTGCACCGCATCCTCGGCATCGGCGACGGAGCCGAGAATGCGGTAGGCGACGTTGAAGGCGCGGGCGCGATGACGTTCGAATGACGTATCGTCCGGGATTTCCGCCCTGTCCGTCCTGTTCATGCCGCCTCCCTCGGGCGCGCGATGGCCGTTTCACCGCCAATCGTCACGCGCCGGCACGCCTGAGCATACCCCATGGCGCGCTTGAGCGTGGGATAGGAGCGCGTATTGGCGACGGCAAAGGCGATCTCGGCCAGGCCGGCCTTGCCCCAGCGCCGTTCGACTTCCGGGCGGAGACCTTCGGCATCGACATTGCGGGTCGCGACCGCATAGGCGAATTCATAGGCGAGGCGGTTGTCGTCGCTCAGCTCCTCGACGGCGCCGGTGGCCGCCGCGCGGATGACGCCGGGCGAGATACCGGCCTTCAGCGCAAGATTGACGGAAATCTGCACGCAAGGTCCGCAATCCTCGGCGCGGACGGCGGCGATGCCTGCCACGCTGTAGACCTCCGGCGGCAGCGCCTTCGAATAGTGATAGAGCGACGAGGCGAAGGCGAAACGCCAGAAGACGGCGGGCGATCCGGCATAGATGTCGCGCATATAGGCGGCGCTCTGGCCGGTGACCCTTTCCTGCATGGCGATAAGGCGGCGGGCAAGAAATCCGAACATGGTGTTTCCTTTCGGTTTGGCGGTGTGCGGGATCAGCGATGCGCGGGCGCGCACCACCAGGCGAGAGCGGCGGAGATGAAAGGCGGCAGGAAGACGCCCGGCACATCCATGAGGATGTGCTCGGCGGGAAGGCGCGCAGCCGCGATGTCCCAGACATGGAGGAGGCCGTGCAGCGCAAGATAGAGTGTCACGCCGCCAAGAAGGGGCAGGGCGGCGGCTGGCCAGCGGATCGCGGCTGCCGTCATCAGGCCGATGGTCAGATAGGCGACGCCGATATCGCGGACGAAATGGACGTTGAAGGGCCCGGTGTTGCTGACGCCGTCGATGCCCCGATACCAGCTCGCCGGATCGGCCAGCATCCAGAGGGCATTGCCGAGCCAGAGTGCGGCCCAGAGGACCAGTGCGGCTGTTTTCAGCGGCCCGGGGCGGGGTGCGGACAGTGAAAGTGCGGTCATGGATCACTCCTGAAGGGTTGAACCTGCCTTCAAGACGATATGGGAGAGGGATTTGTGACAGGGGGCGGGTGAAGCGCGGGAATCCGCCGTTTACCGCGTCCCAACCCGCCGGTTGACAAGGGCGCGGGGGCGGGCCAGTGTGCCGCGCACCTGCAAATGACGGGTCTGTTGCAGGCCCGTTCGCCGGCCCCATGGAGGTGGCCGACGGGAGCTTCCGGAGCACGATGCATACCTACCTCGATTTCGAGAAACCGATAGCGGAACTGGAAGGCAAAGTGCAGGAGCTCAGGCTTCTGGCACAGGAAGACCCGTCAGTCAGCATCGGGGATGAGGTTTCGAAGCTCGAAACCAAGGCGTCGCAGCTTCTTCAGGACACATATTCGTCGCTCACCCCCTGGCAAAAGGTCCAGGTGGCGCGTCATCCGGCAAGGCCGCATTTCCTCGATTATGTCGAGCGGCTGGTCGAGGATTTCACGCCGCTCGCGGGCGACCGCGTCTATGGCGAGGACGCTGCCATTGTCGGCGGCATCGGCCGGTTCCGCGGCCGCTCGGCGATCTTTATCGGGCATGAAAAGGGCTCGGATACAAAGAGCCGCATCAAGCACAATTTCGGCATGGCCAAGCCCGAAGGCTACCGCAAGGCGATCCGCCTGATGGACATGGCCGAGCGATTCAAGATCCCGGTGGTGACGCTCGTCGACACATCGGGCGCCTATCCGGGTATGGAAAGCGAGGAGCGCAGCGTCGCCGAAGCGATTGCGCGCTCGACGGACCGCTGCCTTTCGCTCGGCGTGCCTCTCGTTTCCGTCGTGATCGGCGAGGGTGGCTCGGGCGGTGCGGTGGCGCTTGCCTGCGGCAACCGGGTGCTGATGCTCGAACATTCGGTCTACAGCGTCATTTCGCCGGAAGGCGCCTCGTCTATCCTGTGGCGCAGCTCCGACAAGGCAAAGGACGCGGCGACCGCGATGAAGATCACTGCGCAGCACCTCCATGAACTTGGCGTGATAGACCGTGTGCTGCCCGAACCCATCGGCGGCGCGCATCGCGAGCGCAACCAGATGATCAAGGAAACGGGCGACGCCATTGCCGAGGAGCTCAAGGGTCTCGAGAAGCTCGACACGGACTCGCTCCGCCGCACCCGGCGCGAGAAGTTCCTTGCAATGGGGCGTATCGGTCTTTCCTGACCCGTCTCCCGCGATTCACTTCCCGTTAAGCATGGCCTCCTAGAAAGGAAACGGTCTTTCCGGTTCTTCTCGCGGCAGGAAATTCGTCATGCTCGCCGAACCCGACGTGTTGCAAACGGCAGGCGCCCGGACATTCTTCGGCTATTGGGACAGTCTGCCCAAAAAGGAACTGGTGCCCGACCGGAGCGATTTCAGCCCGGGACGTATTGCCGCCTTGATGCCTGCAGTGACGATTCTGGAGGTCGTTTCGGACGACCTGATCCTGCAGCGGCTCACCGGCACTGCGATTTGCCGGGCGCTCGGCTTCGATCCGACGGGCGGCAATGCGCTCGACATGATGCTGCCGCAGCTGCGGCCGGATTATCTCGCTCTCATCGGCAAGCAGATATCGACGCCTTGTGGCCGCTGGAATCTCATTCGCAGCCGCCGCGACAATCTCATCGACCGCGTGGAAGTGCTTACCCTGCCCATGCGGCACGCGCCGACGGGACACTGGATGATCCTCTCCTATTTCGGCACAGTCGAATCGCTGGCCTACGATCCGGGCCCCTATGAAATTCTCGCCTATGAGAACACGAGCTGGATCGATATCGGGGCCGGTGTCCCGCGCTGATCCGGTTCAGGTCCAGATGAGAAGGATCGTCGGCACAGCCACGATCGTCACGACGATTTCGAGCGGCAGGCCAAGGCGCCAGTAGTCGGAAAACCTGTATCCGCCCGGCCCCATGACAAGCGTGTTCGACTGATGGCCTATCGGCGTCAGGAATGAGCAGCTCGCGCCGATGGCAACCGTCATGAGGAAGGCGTCCGGATTGACGCCGAGCGCCTGAGCAATGGCAATCGAGATCGGCGCCATGATGAGGGCCGTCGCGGCATTGTTGATGATGTCGGTGATCACCATGGTCACGACGAGAAGCAGCGCGATCAGGGCCCAGAGGGGCAAGGCACCCGCCATATTGACGATAGTTTCGGCAATGAGCCTGTCCGAGCCTGCGTTCTGCAACGCCTGGCCGACCGGTATCATGGCGCCAAGCAGCACGATCACCGGCCAGTCGATATGCCGGTAGAGATCGCGCAGCGGCAGAATGCCGGTCAGCAGATAGAGAACGATGGCACCGAGAAAGGCGACGGCAATCGGAAGAACGCCCATAACCGAGAGGGCGATGGCGCCTGCAAAGATCGCGAAGGCGGTGCCGAGCTTGCTGGCGCCTCCGAGCCGGAGGCCGCGCTCGGGCAGCGGCAGCAGGCCGAGTTCGGCCGAGAGCGCGGGGTCCTGTTCTTCGCTGGTCTGAAGGAGAAGCACGTCGCCGGTCTGGAAGCGGACATTGTGCAGGCGTCCACCGATGGGCTGGCCTTGCCGCGCGACGGCGAAGAGATTGTAGCGGCCTTGCGACAGGCGGAGCAGCGTGCGCGGACCGAAACCCGCCAGCGCCGAATTCGGAGCGACAATCGCCTCGGAAAGCTTCAGGTCGGCGCTCTTGATGTCGGCGTGGTCGTCGCCATTGGTCGATACGAGTTCGAGGCCCTGTTTCTCGAGAATGTCGCCGAGGTCGGCCGGGTCAGCACGCAGAATGAATATGTCTCCGGCTTCCACCGGCTGCCATGATTCCGGGCGGGTTATCTGGCCATCCTCGCGGACGCGCCCGGCAATGGTGATGTCTTCGCCGGTAATCTGCTCCATATGGGTCACACGCTTGCCTGCAAGCGGACTCTTTTCCCCCACGCGGACTTCGATGACATATTCCTCGATGGTGAAGAGGTCTTCCGGCGAAGCGCCGCCCTTGCGTTCGCGCGGGATCAGCCGCCAGCCGCCCAGCGCGATGAAGAGAATGCCGATGATCGCGACCGGAAGGCCCACCCATGCGAAGTCGAACATGCCGAAGGAGCTTTCGGCGTAGTCGCTGCGGAAACTGGCGATGATGATGTTGGGCGGCGTGCCGATCAGCGTGATCATCCCGCCGAGCATCGAGCCGAAAGCGATCGGCATCAGCAGCATTGCAGCCGGGCGGCCGCGCTCCGCCGCCGTGGCGATGGCGACGGGAAGCAGCACGGCAAGCGCCCCCACATTGTTCATGAAGGAGGAGGCGAGGGCGACCACCGCCGTCAGAACGCCGACGTGACCGGCCGTCGACTTCGTGAGCGGCAATATGCGTTGCACGACGACATCGACGAGGCCGGAGTTCCGCAGAGCCTCGGAGATGACAAGCACGGCAGCCACTGTAATCACCGCGGGATGCCCGAAGCCGGTCAGGATCTGATCCGGAGAGACAAGACCCGTCAGCGCGACGGCGACCAGCGCGATGAGCGCAACGACATCGTGGCGAAACCGTCCGGACGCGAAAAGCACAAGAGCCAGAAAGAGGATCGCGAAGGACAGTCCCTGATCGAATGTCATCAGCGCCTGTCTCCCGAGAGGATGCCCATGTCGCGGAACGCATTGCGCACATCATCGGCAAAGAGCTCCGGCTCTTCCATTGCCGCGAAATGGCCGCCGCGGTCCATCATGCGCCAACGCACGATATTGTAGCTTCGTTCCGCCCAGCTTCGCGGCGTATCCGGCAATGTGTCGATCGGATATTCCGAATAGGCGGTCGGCACGGTCACTTTTTCGCCCGGCTTCAGCAGGGCCGAACCCTCGGCCGGACCCGCCTTGTAGAGCGTGTTGGCGGAGTTGATCGTGCCGGTGAACCAGTAGATCGAAAACTGGGTCAGGATCGTGTCGAAGGGGAAGCGCGCGATCATGCCTTCCATCGTGTCCGTCTTGTCGGTGTCGCCGAGGCGGTAATATTTATCGGCGAGCCAGCCCGCGAGACCGGCCGGGCTGTCCATCACGGCGAAGGCGAGCGCCATCGGCTTTGTCGACTGGATGGAGCGATAGCCCTCTTCCTGCCGCCACCATTTCTGCATCTTCGCGATCCAGTGGCCCTCTTCCTCGCTCACGGGCTTCTGGCTTTCATGCTTCAGATGCGCCCGGAGCGGCAGCATGGTGAGGTGGATGCCGAGCAAGCTGTCCGCATGTTGAAGCGCCAGGCGCGAGGTGACGAAACTTCCCCAGTCGCCCGCTTCCGCCGCATAGCGGTCATATCCCAGCACCTCGGTCATCAGCCGGTGCCAGAGACCGGCAATTTTCGATGGGCCGATGGGCTTGCGCGGCAGCGATGAAAAGCCGTAGCCGATGAGCGAGGGCACGATCACATCGAAGGCAGGCCCTTCGCGGCCATATTTCTCGGGGTGAGCGAGAGGATCGACGACATCGAGAAATTCGCGGAATGTGGACGGCCAGCCATGCGTCATGATGAGCGGTACGGGATTATCGCCGGAGCCGCGCTCATAGATGAAGTGGATGGTGTGGTCCTCGCCTTCGTCATCCGTCAGGGTCGCGCGATATTGCGGGAAGCGGTTGAGCCCCGCCTCCTGCGCTCGCCAGTCGAAGTCGTCGCGCCAATATTCGACGAGCTTTTCCATGTAGGGGAGGCTGGTGCCATATTCCCAGTGCTCGTTGCCGATGGGCTCGTTGGGAAAGCGCGTGCGCTGCAGGCGGCGCTTCAGATCTTCTATTTCTCCGTCGGAGACGCGAATGGTGAATGGATCGGCGGGGACAATGCGATGCGTCATGACGGCATTCAGCCCTTCACCTGGTTGACGAAGGCGAGAACGTCGTCGGCGAAGACGGCGCCGGTTTCGAGCGCCGCGAAGTGGCCGCCGCGCTCGAAGTCGGTCCAGCGGGCGATGTTGTAGCCCTTCTCGACCATGCTGCGCGGCGGGAAGACGAGAAACTCCTTCGGGAAGTTCGCAATGGCTGCCGGCACCTCGACTTTCGTGCCGGGCGCCATGTTGGTGCCGCCTTCCTCCATCATGCCGCGATAGAACCATGTCGCCGTGCCGAAGGTGTCGGTCACGAGATAGATCATGATGTTGGTGAGAAGCTGATCCCTGGTGAAGGCGTTCTCGATGTGATCGCTGCCGTCCTTGCCGCGCCGGTCCGACCAGCCGTGGAATTTCTCGGTGATCCAGGCGGCGGCACCAACGGGGCTGTCCATCATGGCGTAGGACAGCGTCTGCGGCTTCGTCATCTGGAGGCGCAGATAGGCGCTTTCGAGTTCGAATGTCATGGCCGCGCCTGCTGCCCATTTCTGCTCATCTTCCGTTTCCGGCAGAACGGAGGGACGAACGCCCCACATGTTGAGGTGTACCGCCTTGCAGCCCCCGCCCTTCAAGGTGGAATGCTCATAGGCGAGCCAGCCCGAGACGACCGAGCCCCAGTCGCCACCCTGCGCAATGTAATTGTGGTAGCCGAGTACTTCGCGCATCAGCTTGTCCCAGAGAGCGGCGGTTGCCTTTGGTCCAAGCGGCTTTTTCGGCTTGCCGGAGAATCCATAACCCGGCAGCGAAGGCACCACGACATTCACGCCATTTTCCGCATTGCCGCCGAAGTTTTCCGGATGGGCAAGGCGTTCGATCACATCGATGAACTCGAAGACGGACCCCGGCCAGCCATGCGTCAGAATAAGGTTCTCGGGCTTGCTGCCGGAACCCTTCACATGGATGAAGTGAATCTTCAGGCCGTCCACTTCGGCATGAAACTGCGGGAAGGCGTTGAGCTTCCTTTCCGCAGCGCGCCAGTCGAATTTCTCCGCCCACCAGGCGCAAAGTTCCTTCATGTAGTCCATGTCGGCGCCATAGGCCCAGCGGTTCCCGCCCGGATCAACCTCGGGCATGTCATGCCATTCATAGGCGCGCACCTTGGCGAGAATCGCATCTATCTTCCCTTGCGGAATGTCGATGCTGAAGGGAACGGGCTTTGACGCTGACATAGGGCCTCTCCTGACGGTCTGTTTGTTGTTGCGGCGATTATGGCAGGGGTGGAGACGGCTGCAAGCCAAGGCCGATTGCAGGGAAGCGGCATGCACCCTTAGATTGGTTCACCAGAACAAATGCGGGGGAATAAAAATGGCTGAGGCAAATGCAGCGAAAGATGCCGCACCGGGGACATTGTCTCCCGGCTACAAGAAATATGCGCTGACGATCCTGGTGCTCGGCTATACGTCGAGCCATGTCGACCGCAACATCATGGGCATCCTGCTCGAGCCGGTGAAGGCCGATCTGATGCTGACGGACACGCAGCTCGGTTTCCTCTCCGGTATTGCCTTTGCGATTTTCTACGCGACGCTCGGCATTCCGATCGCGCTCGTGGCCGACCGGGGGAACCGGCGCAACATCATCGCCTGGGCGATTGCGATCTGGAGCGGCATGACGGCCGTCTGCGGCCTTGCCCAGAATTTCTGGCAGCTTGCGGCGGCGCGCATCGGCGTCGGCATCGGCGAGGCGGGATCGAGCCCGCCCTCTCATTCCATGATCGCCGACATGTATCCGCCGGAGGAGCGCGCCAGCGCCATGGCGATCTATTCGCTCGGCGTCTATTTCGGCGTGATGATCGGCTTCCTTGTCGGCGGCTGGGTTGCCGTCTGGTACGGCTGGCGAGCGGCCTTCTTCGTGGTCGGTCTGCCGGGTCTCATCCTCGCGCTCATCGTGCGCTTCACGCTGGTCGAGCCGCCGCGCGGCGGCGCCGACGGAATTGCGCCGGAGAAGCACGATGCACCGCTCAATTTCCGCACCGGCCGGGTCATCGTGAAGGAAGGCTTCAGCCATCTCTGGCGCACCGCTGCCGCGCGGCACGTGGTGATCGGCGTCACCATCACCTCATTCGTCGGCTATGGCGGTGTGATGTGGGGCCCGGCCTTCCTTATCCGCACACATGGCATGTCCATCGGCGAAGTCTCGACCTATCTTGCCGTCATGGTCGGCATCGTCGGCGGCTTCGGCGCCTATTTCGGCGGGCGGCTGACAGACAGGCTCGCCGCAAAGGATGTGCGCTGGAACACCTGGGTCGTCGCCTGGGCGAAAGTCGCGGTGGTGCCTTTCATCATCGCCTTCTATCTGACCGACAACTGGCCGGCGTTCTACATCGGCAATCATGGCGTCTCGATCCTCTGGGTCATCTATATTCCGATGGCCTTTCTCGGCGCCTTCTATCTCGGACCGTCCTTCGCGATGATCCAGACGCTGACGCCGCCGGCCAAACGCGCGCTTGCCTCCGCCGTGATGCTGTTCATCATCAACATCATCGGCCTCGGCTTCGGCCCGCAATTCGTCGGCATCCTGTCGGACTTCTTCAACTATACGATGGGCATGGGCAACCAGTCGCTGCGCTGGGCGCTGTTCGGCACGGCCATGCTGAACATCTGGGCGGCGGCACATTATTTTCTCGCCGGCCATCATCTGAAGAGGGCGTCTTCCGCAGGCCAGCGCGCCTGAGCCCGGCGTCCGCGCAAAAAAGGAGAGCCGCACTTCCGGGTGCGGCTCTTCTGCATTCTGCGGTGCTGCCCCGTCAGATCGCGCCGTGGCAGTGCTTGAACTTCTTGCCCGAGCCGCAGGGGCAGGGCGCGTTGCGCGAAACCTTGCCCCAGGTGCGCGGGTCGTTCGGATCTGCAGCGACGCCCGGATCGTTGCGAACGGTGCGCTGAAGCGTCTCGCCGTCCGCCATCTCGTCCTCGCCTGTCAGCGGGTCGGCATGATGCGCATGCATCTCGGGCAGCGGCTCATCCTCAAGTCTCGGCGCCTGTTCCTGCGTCACGAACTGAGCGACGGAGATCTGGCGCGTCACGTCCTCGCGCAGGCGCGAGAGCAGGCTTTCGAAGAGTTCGAAGGCCTCGGACTTGTATTCGTTCAGCGGGTCGCGCTGGGCGTAGCCGCGCAGGCCCACCGCCTGACGCAGGTGGTCGAGCATCAGCAGGTGATCGCGCCAGTGGTGGTCGAGGGTCTGGAGAAGGACGGCCTTTTCGACCTGGCGCATGAGATTGGGGCCGACCTGGGCTGCCTTGGCGGCCATGTGCCTGTCGGAGGCGGCGCGGATGCGCTCGCGGATTTCCTCGTCCGCGATGCCTTCTTCCTCGCCCCATTGCTCGATGGGCAGATCTAGGTCGAGCGTTTTGTAGACTTCTTCCTTCAGGCCCGGCAGGTCCCACTGTTCGGCATATGCCTTTTCGGGCACATGCTTTGCGACCATGTCGTCGATGACCTGGCCGCGCATGTCGTCGACCGTTTCGGACACATCTTCGGAACGCATGAGGTCGATGCGCTGTTCGAAGATCGCGCGGCGCTGATCGTTCATCACGTTGTCGAACTTCAGCAGGTTCTTGCGGATGTCGTAGTTGCGCGCC
>JAJLKS010000254.1:0-3680 GCA_033838765.1 Alphaproteobacteria bacterium | reverse complement strand
GCCCCGCCCGCGCCGAGGAAATGGGCCACATAAAGCTCGCCCTCGCCTGCGCTCCGGCCAAGGCGGTTTTCAAGGGCGGAAGCGCTGTCCTGCGTGTAGGCGCCGGCCATCAGCGCGGCCACATGCGGGTCGTTCCGCAGGGCAAGAATTTCCGCCCTTTGGGCAGCATTTTCCACGCGGTAGCGGTTGCCATTCTGCTCGATGGCCGCCGCCTCTTTCCCCAGACCCAGCGCCGCGCCGTGCTTCTTCATCGTGCCGAGCCAGCTCTGCTCGGTGAACTGGAACAGCCCGCAGGCGCTCGAAGTCCTTGATTTCGCTTGGCAATCGAGGCTCGACTCGCGCATCGCCGTTTTCAGCAGATAGTCGAAATCGACCCCGGTCCGCTGGCTCGCAGACTGGAGCGCAGAGGCGATGGTCGGTTGTATGGCGATATTATCGACGAGGCTCACGGCGTGCTTCCTTTCCTTCTGCCGGAACGGTCGCAAGCCCCGTGCCAGCAAGGGCCCAGCCGCCTCGCCGTCGAAAGATCGTTCCATCCGGCGGAAACCCTGCGTTTTTCGCGCGCAATTTCGTTTCGGCGCGTTAAGCTTTGTCAAAGCGCGGAGGAGGACTGCGCAAAACGGGAGGGAACATGTCGGAAGTCGAAGTGGCCGCAGAGGTCGAGGAGGAACTTCATCACCCTCACAAGGAGAAATCGGAAAAGCCATACCCGAAAGCCATCTATGCCTGGTATGTCGTCGGCGTCCTCGTGCTCGCCTACACTTTTTCCTTTATCGACCGGCAGATCCTGAGCCTTCTTGTCGGCCCGATTAAGCGCGATCTCGGCATCTCCGACACCGAGATGAGCCTTCTGCAGGGCTTCGCCTTCGCCGTGTTCTATTGCATCGCCGGCCTGCCCATCGGCCGCCTTGTCGACCGGCATCATCGCGTCAACATCATCGCGCTCGGCGTCTTCGTCTGGAGCCTCATGACCGCCCTTTGCGGCACGGCGCGTTCCTTCTGGCAGCTTTTCATCTTCCGCGCGGGCGTCGGCGTTGGTGAAGCGGCGCTCTCTCCCGCCGCCTATTCGATCATCGCGGACTATTTCCCGCCCAAGCGTCTCGGTTTCGCCCTCGGCGTCTATGGCATGGGCGTCTATATCGGCGCAGGTCTCGCCCTCATCATCGGCGCCGCCGTCGTTGCCCTCGTCTCCGAGGGAGGCAGCATGGACCTGCCGGTCATCGGCGAGGTCTTTGCCTGGCAGATCACCTTCTTCGTGGTCGGCCTTCCCGGCATCCTGGTCGCTCTCTGGGTCTGGACGCTCCGCGAGCCGGACCGTCGCGGTCATGTCCGCACTGCCGTCGGGGAAGACGGCATCGCCCGCCGCGTCGAAGTCCCGGTTCAGGAGGTCTTCCAGTATATGGGCCGCAACTGGCGGACGATGGTTCCGCTCAATCTCTGTTACGCGCTCTCGGCCATGATGGCCTATGGCGTCGCCGCCTGGATTCCGACCCTTTTCGTCCGCACCCATGGCTGGTCCTACCCCGAAGCCGGCTTCTGGTACGGCCTCGTCATCGTGCTCTTCGGCACGACCGGCGTGATCGCCGGCGGCTGGGCGGGCGACTACCTGACAGGCAAAGGCATCCGCAATGGCCGTATGAGGGTCTGCGCCTTCACCGGACTTGCGGCCTTCCCCTTCACCATTGCCTATCCGCTGGTCGATGACCCCTGGATCGCCCTTCTCCTGCTCTGCCCCTCGACCTTCTTCGCCACGTTCACCACGGGCGCCGGTCCCTCCGCCCTGCAGGAGCTGATGCCGAACCAGATGCGCGGCTTCGCCTCGGCCATCCTGATCTTTGTGGTCACGATCATCGGCCTCGGCCTTGGGCCCACCTCTATCGCGCTGGCGACCGACTTCGTTTATGGCGATGAAATGATGCTGCGCTACTCGCTGGTGCTGGTGCCGGCCATCGTCCTGACGCTCGCCATCGTCATCGGCCTGCTCGGTCTGAATCCCTACAATGAAAGCCTCGACTACCTGGAAAAGTGGAGCGCCGAGAACGAAAAATAAAGCAATTCCAGAGAGTTGTAAGGAAAACCGGACTCAATCTGGCAGACAGAAGGAAAGCCGGGCGATTGTTCATCCGGAATCTGAGGCACCTGAATCGGCGTCTCAGCTACCGGATTCGAAATATGAAGAAAATGGCCCAGTCCCCGGCAATACAAAGAGAGCCGGACTTGTTCACAGCCGGACGGTCAGGCGGTCCGGCCATAGACCCGGAAGCGCCAGGACGTGTCGCCGGCGCTGGAATTGTCCTGCACAACCCGCAGCTTCGGGCGGCCGGTATCGAGCCTGCCCCGCGTCCGCGCTTGCATCAGCTTGAAGCGCAGCAGCGCTTCGTCATAAGGCTTCACGATATAGTCATCGGCGCCCGCATCGAGCGCCCGGCGGATCGAGGAAGCCGAACCATCGGCCGTCACATGGAACAGGCAGAGATCGCCACCCCAGCCCTGCCGGCGGATCGTCTCGATAAGCCCGCCTCCAGCCGCGGTTTCGATACGGCCATCGGCGAGCACCAGTTCGGGCCTCGTCCCGGCAATCAACGCCATGGCCTCGTCGGCACCCGACGCACAGGCTACGCGGAAGCCGAGCCGCTCCAGCAGATGGGCGGCAGCTTGACCGGCTGCGGCAGAGGAATCGGCAACGAGAGCTTTGACCAAGGGTCCATGTCCGGCATGCGGGCAACACGCCCGTCTCTGCCGAGGACACTAGGCCCCGAGTCTTAAACCAATCGTTAACTGCGTTTCGTTCAGCCGCGGAAAGCGGCTGAAAGCCGGGAGACGAGACCTTTTGCCTCATCCGGCTGATAGGGATCCGCCTGCCCCACGCCCCAGACGGGCCCCGGCCATGCCGCGTCCCCGGCAAAGCGGGCAATCACATGAACATGAAGTTGCGGCACCATATTCCCCAGTGCGGCGACGTTCATTTTCTCGGCCCCCGTCGCCTCCCTGAGAACCGCCGAGGCGAGGTCGATCTCGGCGTGAAAATCCGCCTTTTCCGCCCCCGCCACATCGTCGAAATCCCGCAGACCCGGCCGCCGCGGCACAAGAATGAGCCAGGGAAACCGCCGGTCGTTCATCAGCAGCACCCGGCAAAGTGCAAGATCGGTCACGAGAACCGTGTCGGCGGCCAGCCGCTCATGGAGTTCGAAGGACATTCAGGCCGCCACCGGACGGGCGCGCTCGATCCGTTCCCGGCGCTTCGGGGTGTTCAGCGCCTCCCAGAGGTCGTTCCTTTGCTGCAGGTTGAGCCAGAACTCAGGCGACATATCGAAAACGCGCGCCAGAATGAGCGCGGTATCCGCCGCAATCGCCCGCCTGTTGTTGCACAACTCATTCACATGCGTTCGGGGCACGGCCATTTTCTCGGCAAGATCGCCCTGGGTAAGTCCAAGCGGAGTCATGAACTCTTCGGATAGGATTTCACCGACCGTCACAGGCTTTCTTTTGGTCATACGCATGTTTTGAACCTTGGGGATATTCGTTATGTCGAAAACACACCTTATTTCCGTCATGACCCGGCTCGTCCGGGCCATCCACGTCTTCCCGTTTAAAATAGTGGGTAAGCGGAGTAAATGGTTGATCTTACCTTTGCATGAGAGTGAGGCAAACCGGCATCTCATCGGATTATCTGGTTGGCA
>JAJLKS010000253.1:0-8478 GCA_033838765.1 Alphaproteobacteria bacterium | reverse complement strand
GGCCTGTAGGGCATGCCGTGATCGCCCGTAATGCAAGGACCCGGACCCGCAACCTGCCGAATTCTTCAATGAATTCAAGGTCTTCAATGCGGGCCTCAAGAGACGGAGAGCAAAATGCCCAAGCTGAAGACCAAGAGTGGTGTGAAGAAGCGTTTCAGCTTCACCGCCACGGGCAAGGTGAAGCGCGGCCAGACCGGCAAGCGTCACGGCATGATCAAACGGACCAACAAGCAGATCCGCAACCTGCGCGGCACGACCCTCGTTGCCGAGCCGGACACCAAGCGGATTGTGAAGATTTTCGCGCCTTACGGCCTGAAATAAGGTCCCCATTTCTCAAGGAGAAGTTTCATGTCGCGCGTCAAACGGGGCGTTACCGCCCATGCCCGGCACCGCAAGATCATCAAGAAGGCGAAGGGCTATTATGGCCGCCGCAAGAACGTCTTCCGCGTCGCCAATCAGGCGGTGGAGAAGGCCGGCCAATATGCCTATCGGGACCGCCGCAACAGGAAGCGCAATTTCCGCGCGCTCTGGATCCAGCGCATCAACGCCGGTGTCCGCGAGCACGGCCTGACCTATTCGCGATTTATCGACGGCCTCGCCAAGGCTGGCATCGAGGTGGACCGCAAGGTTCTCTCCGATCTCGCCATCCATGAGCCCGAGGCCTTCAAGGCTCTGGTGAACCAGGCGCAGGCCGCACTTCAGTAATCTGAAGGCGCGTCCATCGCAGCCAGAGCCGGTCACCCGTCCGGGACCCGCATGGGGAACATGCGGGCCTTTCTCGGGGGTGAGGCGGATCGCCGGTCGATGACTTCGTTCGCACGCCGTTTCCCTCATATCGCCCGAGAGCCCGCCGAAAGGCAGGACCGGGCGGTTTGAGCGAATACTCATGCGCGAAACGATCAGAAGCCGGTGAAGAAATGACCGACAGTCCCGATCTCGAAAAGCTCGAAGCGGAATTCGCCGCGGCCATTGCCGACGCGGTGGACATGGACACGCTCGAAGCCGTGCGTGTCGCCGCCCTCGGCAAGAAGGGCCGCGTCTCCGACCTGATGAAGGGCCTCGGCGCCATGTCGCCCGAGGAGCGCAAGGAAATGGGGCCGAAGCTGAACGGCCTCAAGGACCGGCTGACCGAAGCTCTCGCCGCCCGCAAGGACATGCTGCACGAGGCGGCGCTCGAGGCGCGGCTGGCAAGCGAACGCATCGATGTGACGCTGCCCGTCCGCGCCGCGCCTATCGAGACCGGCCGCATCCACCCGCTGTCGCAGGTCTGGGACGAAGTGACCGCGATCTTCGCCGATATGGGCTTTGCCGTGGAGCAGGGCCCGGACATCGAGACGGATCACTACAATTTCGGTGCGCTCAATTTCCCCGAAGGCCATCCCGCCCGGGAAATGCACGACACTTTCTATTTCGAGCCCGATGCCTCCGGTGCGCGAAAGCTCCTGCGCACCCATACGAGCCCGGTGCAGGTCCGCACCATGGAAGCGGGCAAGCCGCCTTTCCGTTTCATCTGCCCCGGCCGCACCTATCGCTGCGACAGCGACCAGACGCATACGCCGCAATTCCACCAGATCGAGGGCCTCGTCATCGACGAAGTGACGCATCTCGGCCATCTGAAATGGACGCTGGAAGAATTCCTGCGCGCCTTCTTCGAGGTCGATGGCGTCGAGCTTCGTATGCGCCCGTCCTTCTTCCCTTTCACCGAACCCTCGATGGAAGTCGATGTGCGCTGCGCGCGTCTCGGCAATGAAATCCGCATCGGCGAGGGCGACGACTGGCTCGAAATTCTCGGCTGCGGCATGGTCCATCCGAATGTGCTGCGCGCCTCGGGCATCGACCCGGAGAAATATCAGGGCTTCGCCTTCGGCATGGGTCTCGACCGCATCGCCATGCTGAAATACGGCATCCCGGATCTGCGCGCCTTCTTCGAATCCGATCTGCGCTGGCTTCGTCACTACGGTTTCGCGGCGCTCGACGTGCCGACGCTCGCGGGAGGGCTCTCGTCGTGAAGTTCACACTCTCATGGCTGAAACGTCAGCTCGATACAGAAGCATCGCTCGACGCTATCGTCGACCGCCTCACCATGCTTGGCCTCGAGGTCGAGGCCGTGGAAGACCCGGCGAAGAAACTCGCCGTCTTCTCCGTCGCGAAAGTGCTCGAGGCAGGGCCGCATCCCGATGCGGACAAGCTGCAGGTGCTGAAGGTCGAGGCATTGGTGGAAGGCCAAGTGAAGCAGTTGCAGGTCGTCTGCGGCGCGCCGAATGCACGCGCCGGTATGACCGGCATCTTCGCCCCGCCCGGCGCCACCATCCCCGTCAACGGCATGGTGCTGAAGCCGACGAAAATCCGCGGCGTCGAATCGAACGGTATGATGTGTTCCGAGCGCGAGCTTGAGCTTTCGGAGGATCATGAAGGCATCATCGACCTCGAAGGCGACTGGAAGGTCGGCACGCCGGCCGCCGAAGTGCTCGGCCAGAACGATCCCGTCATCGAAATCGCGATCACGCCGAACCGGCCGGATTGTCTCGGCGTTCACGGCGTCGCGCGCGACCTTGCAGCGGCGGGCCTTGGCCGCCTGCGCGATGGCGCGGTGGCGCCTGTCGCGGGCAGCTTCGAAAGCCCCGTGCGTATCGAACTCGACTTCCCGGCGGACGACGAACATGTCTGCCCGGTCTTCGCCGGCCGTCTCATTCGGGGCGTGAAGAATGGGCCCTCGCCCGAATGGCTGCAGAAGCTGCTGAAATCGGTCGGACTCCGCCCGATCAATGCTCTGGTCGATGTCACGAACTTCATCTCGCTCGACCGTGCCCGCCCGCTCCATGTCTATGACGCGGCGAAACTCACGGGCAATATCCGCGCGCGCCTCGGCCGCAAGGGCGAAAAGCTCCTCGCTCTCGATGGCAAGACCTATGACGTCGAACCGCATTACTGCGTCATCGCCGACGATGCAAAGGTTCTTGGCTTCGGCGGCGTGATGGGCGGCGAGGAATCGGGTTCGACCGAAGCGACCGTCGACGTCTTCGTTGAAAGCGCTTACTTCGACCCCTACCGTACCGCGCGCACGGGCCGCGACACCGGCATCGTGTCGGATGCGCGCTACCGCTTCGAGCGCGGTGTCGACCCCGCTTTCGTCGTGCCGGGGCTCGAACTTGCGACGCAGATGATCCTCGAACTCTGCGGCGGCGAGCCCTCGAACATCGTTGTGGCCGGCAAGGTGCCGGATACAAGCAAGGAAATCTCGTTCGACACGGCGCGCATCGAAAAGCTGACGGGTCTGAAGCTCGGCAAGGCGGAAGCGGCGAACATCCTTTCGGCGCTCGGCTTCGGCGTGACCGATGCGGGCGGCAATCTCTCTGTTTCCGTCCCGTCCTGGCGGCCCGATGTAGAAGGCCCCGCCGATCTCGTGGAAGAAGTCGTGCGCGTGCACGGTCTCAATGAAGTGAAGTCGGTTGCGCTCCCGCGCCTTCATGCCGTGGCAAAGCCGGTGCTCTCGCCGCGCCAGCGCCGCGACAGGCTTGCGCGGCGCGTGCTTGCCGCGCGTGGCATGGTGGAGGCCGTCAACTGGTCCTTCATCGCGGAAGCGGAAGCCGCTCTCTTCGGCGGCGGCAACGTCATACCGGCGCTGAAACTGGCAAATCCCATCTCCGCCGAAATGAGCCATATGCGGCCGAGCCTTCTTGCCGGCCTCATCGCGGCTGCAGGCCGCAACATGGCGCGCGGTATGCCGGACATCGCGATGTTCGAAGTCGGTCAGCAGTTCGAAAGCGACGAGCCGTCCGGCCAGGTGCTTGCCGCAAGCGGCATCCGCCGCGGCACGGCGCGCCCGCTCGGGAGCGGCCGCCACTGGCAGGGCAAGGCCGGTCCCGTCGAGGCGATGGATGCGAAGGAAGATGCGGTCGCGCTCCTCGCCGCGCTTGGTGCGCCCATCCAGAGCTTCCAGATCGCAGCGGATGCGCCCTCCTGGTATCACCCCGGCCGCTCCGGCGTGATCCGTCTCGGCCCGAAGAATGTCATCGGCTATTTCGGCGAACTGCACCCACGCATCCTCGATGCTATGGATGTCGCGGGGCCGGTCGTCGCCTTCGAGATATTCCCTGACACGATCCCCGAGCCGAAGCGGAAGGCAACGCGCGCGAAGCCGCCACTTGCGCTTTCCGATCTGCAGCCGCTCCGCCGCGACTTCGCATTCGTGGTTGCCGAAAGCGTGACGGCGGATCAGCTCATGCGTGCGGCGCGCGGTGCGGAGAAGAAGCTCATCACCGACGTGTCGCTCTTCGACGTTTTCGAAGGCGGTTCGCTGGGCGAGGGGCGGAAGTCGCTTGCCATCGAGGTCACGCTTCAGCCCGTCGAGAAGACGCTGACGGACGAGGACATCGAAGCCGTATCGAAGGCAATCGTCGCGGCGGTCGAAAAGGCGACAGGCGGCACGCTCAGAAGCTAGGATGATCGCGCGCCGGGGAGGGCGAGGTCATGGAACTGAAGACCATCCGCTATGACATTGCCGATGGCATCGCCACGGTCACGCTTTCGCGCCCCAGGCGCCGCAATGCCTGGACGGGCCGCATGCACATGGAATACCGCCATGTGCTGGAGCTCGCGGACAACGATCCCGCCGTTCGCGTCATTGTGGTGACGGGCGACCCCGAGGGCGGCGCCTTCTGCGCGGGCGCCGACATGGCCGCCCTTGAAGGCCATTCGGAGAAAGGCCGCTATGACAGCGGCACGACGGACGACATCGCGCGGCCCGGATTCGGGGTCGCGCCGGAGTTCGACGCGACCTTCGCCTATCATTTCGGGCTCACGAAGCCCGTTATCGCGGCGATCAATGGCGCGGCGGCAGGCGTCGGCCTTGTGCTTGCGGCTTTCGCGGATTTGCGCTTTGCCGTGCCGGGCGCGAAATTCACCGCCGCCCATGGCCGCTTCAACTTCCCGGCGGAATTCGGCCTCTCCTGGGTGCTGCCACGGATCGTCGGCCTCACCCATGCAAACGACATATTGCTCTCAAGCCGCGTCTTCACCTCGGACGAGGCCATGGGCATGGGCTTCCTGAACAGGCTTCTCCCTCCGGAAGAGTTGATGCCTCATGTCATGGATTATGCTCGGAAACTCGCAGATGGCGTCTCCCCCGGCTCGCTCCGGGAAACGAAACGGCAGATTTACACCGACCTCCACCGCGACGCCGCAACCTCCGTGACTGCAGCCGAAAGGCTGCTTGAAGAGATGATCCGGCACCCGGACTACAAGGAAGGGGTCAAGGCCTGGATGGAAAAGCGCAAGGCGGAGTGGCAGGGGTGAGGGCCTGAAAAGCCCCTGAATCTGTGGGATTTGGCTTGGCCTCCGGCCAATGCTATATGGGCCCGTCCGAGCACCAGTAGGCCCCATGACCGACCTCTCCCATATCCGCAATTTCTCGATCATCGCCCATATCGACCACGGCAAGTCGACCCTTGCCGACCGTCTCATTCAGCTTTGCGGGGGCCTTTCCCAGCGCGAGATGAAGGAGCAGGTGCTCGACAGCATGGAAATCGAGCGCGAACGCGGCATCACCATCAAGGCTCAGACCGTGCGCCTCGACTACAAGGCCGCCAATGGCGAGATGTATGAGCTCAATCTCATCGACACGCCGGGCCATGTCGACTTCGCCTATGAGGTGAACCGTTCGCTCGCCGCCTGCGAGGGCTCGCTCCTCGTGGTCGATGCGAGCCAGGGCGTGGAAGCGCAGACGCTCGCCAACGTCTATCACGCGCTCGATGTGAACCATGAGATCGTGCCGGTCCTGAACAAGATCGACCTGCCGGCGGCAGACCCCGAGCGGACGCGCCAGCAGATCGAGGATGTGATCGGCCTCGATGCCTCGGAGGCGGTCGAGATTTCCGCCAAGAGCGGCATCGGCATTCCAGATGTGCTGGAAGCGATCGTGAAGCGCCTGCCCGCGCCCAAGGGCGACGCCAAGGCGCCCTTGAAGGCCATGCTGGTCGACAGCTGGTACGACGCCTATCTCGGCGTCGTCGTGCTGGTCCGCGTCATCGATGGCGAGCTGAAAAAAGGCCAGCGCGTGAAGATGATGGGCACGGGCGGCACCTACACGCTCGATCAGGTCGGCATCTTCCGTCCCAAGAAGGAAACGGTCGCAAGCCTCACGCCGGGCGAAATCGGATTCTTTACTGCCTCCATCAAGGAAGTGGCGGACACGCGCGTCGGCGACACGGTGACGGAAGAAAAGCGTCCCTGCGCCGAGGCGCTGCCGGGCTTCAAGCCGGCCCAGCCCGTCGTCTTCTGCGGCCTCTTCCCCGTCGATGCGGCGGAGTTCGAGGATCTGCGCGATGCAATGGGCAAGCTCCGTCTGAACGATGCGAGCTTCGAATACGAGATGGAAACCTCCGCGGCGCTTGGCTTCGGCTTTCGATGCGGCTTTCTCGGTCTCCTCCATCTCGAAATCATCCGCGAGCGGCTCGAGCGCGAATTCAACATCGATCTCATCACCACCGCGCCCTCCGTTATCTACCAGCTTCACATGGTCGACGGATCGGTAGTGGAAATGCACAATCCGGCAGACATGCCGGACCCGACGCGTATCGACCATATCGAGGAACCGTGGATTCGGGCGACGATCCTCGTGCCGGATGAATATCTAGGTGCGGTCCTGAAGCTCTGCGAAGACAGGCGCGGATCGCAGATCGATCTCACCTATGCGGGCTCGCGCGCCATGCTCGTCTATCGCCTGCCGCTCAATGAAGTCGTGCTCGATTTCTACGACCGCCTGAAATCGGTCAGCCGCGGCTATGCAAGCTTCGACTATCAGATCGAAGGATATGAGCAGGGCGATCTCGTGAAGATGTCGATCCTCGTGAATGAGGAGCCGGTGGATGCGCTGGCGACCATCGTGCATCGCTCGCGTGCGGAGCAGCGCGGCCGCGTCATGTGCGAGAAGCTGAAGGAACTGATCCCGAAGCACCTCTTCAAGATTCCGATCCAGGCCGCGATTGGCGGCCGCGTCATCGCGCGTGAAACGATTTCCGCGATGCGCAAGGACGTGACGGCGAAGTGCTATGGCGGCGACATCACCCGCAAGCGCAAGCTTCTGGAGAAGCAGAAGGAAGGCAAGAAGAAGATGCGCCAGTTCGGCCGCGTCGAGATTCCGCAGGACGCCTTCATCTCCGCCCTCAAGATGGACGAGAACTGAGCGCCAGACCGCAAGGCGAATAAAAAGGCCGCCCCTCCCCGGGCGGCCTTTTCATTGGTTCGGACCCTGGATCAGTCGGCGCGGCGCAGCAGCGCGGCAAGCCCGGCCAGCACGATGCCGATAATGCCGAGCACGCCCCAGGCCGGGAAGGCCATCGCCGAGGCGAGCGGGCCCTGCAGGGCTTCCGGCGCGCTTTCGGCGGCAAAGCCGCTGAACGCATCGCGGCTTCCTGCATGCAGCATCCCCCAGAGGTCGCTGAAGGAACGCATGGTCACTTCGCGGGCTTCCAGCGAAAGCAGCGCATCCGAACCCAGCGCCATCAGCGCGACGATGATGAAAAGAAGTCCGATCAGCCTGAAAACAAACATGGCATGAGCCCCCCAGCCCTACGCAGTGATATCGAAACTCGGTCAGGAACGGTATCCGGATCGACTGTGCCAAACAAGCACACATGTAAGAAGAGTTTGTGAGATCAACGCGCTAGGACGTGCGTTCCTTGTTGATTCAGGCCCCTTGTTGCGTATAGTGCCGCCCACTTCGCCCGCCGCGCCGGGCGACCCGGAGGGGTGGCCGAGTGGCTGAAGGCGCACGCTTGGAAAGCGTGTATACGGGAAACCGTATCGAGGGTTCGAATCCCTCTCCCTCCGCCACATTATTCTTCTTTTTAAATCAATGACTTGGTTGGGCGGAATCGCTGCCCTGCGCATTGCCCTGCCTTGCCAGGCGCGGCGCGGCAGTCCCATAACGCTGGTGAAACAGGCGCGCCGGAAACCTGGCTGCGGCAGTTTTGCTACAGCATGCGCCAAAATATGGTTAACGAAGAGTGGATCAGTTCTCGCGCGTCACCGCAACGGCGCGGCGAGGCTTGAGATAGGCGGTTTCGGTGAAGGTGACCGTGTCGGTCACCACCGAGCTGACCGGCGAACCATAGCCATAGACCACTTCCGTCATGATGACGCTGGTCCCCGGCGTCACGAGGCCTGCGGGCAGTGTCACAACCGATCCGACGGCGCGCGGCGTCGTCTGGAACCCGTCGCTCCAGGCGACCCGCGGCGAGTTCGAGGCATTCGCGACCACGCTCGTGATCCGTACACTGAGCGGTCCGGTGGGGAAGGGCGATATAATGGTAGAAGTTGCCGAGAAGATGTCAGCCATGTCGGCATTGCTGATCGAGGCAGCCTGTGCGGCAAGGTCCGCTGCCGTATAGGCAGCTGCGGTCACGCGCCTGTTCGCCGTCAGCATGTTGGTCGCCTCGACGGAGCCGAGATAGAAGAGCAGCAGCAGCGGCACGATCA
>JAJLKS010000252.1:0-4247 GCA_033838765.1 Alphaproteobacteria bacterium | reverse complement strand
CCCCCCCCCCCCCCCCCCCCCCCCCCCCCGCCAAAAGGGAAAAGGGGTTATCCCGGCACTTGTTGCCGGGCCCCAATCCACTTCACCATGGGGAGGGCCGCCAATGGGTCCCGGGGACGAGCCCCGGGATGACAGTTGTTTTCGGGATATGTATGCAAATCAGATTGATCTTCCTGTCAGCCTTGCTCGTCCTGGTTCCGGTCCACGCCCATGCGCAGCAGCGGCTTACCGTCGTCCTCATGGGTGACACTGGGTTCAATGGGCCGGGCGCACGCGTTTCGGAGGCGGGCGGGTTCAAGCGGGGCGCGCTCGTCACTGTCGAGGACGCTACCGCGAAGATCGCGCCTCACATCCGGGGCGATGTCGTGCTCGCCAATCTCGAAACCGTGGTGACGGACCGGAACGATATTCCCCTGCGGGACAAGATGTTCATCTTCCGCACGCATCCGGCTCATATGCGGGCGCTTGTCCGCCACGGGATAGATGTGCTGCCGCTTGCCAATAATCACGCGATGGACCTCGGCGGCCCCGGGGCGGGCGAGACGCTTCGCCATATGGAGGCGATGCCGGGGCTACGCGCCTTTCCCGGTCTCGGGCGAACACGGGAAGAGGCGATTGAGCCGCATGTGTTTGTTGCACGTGGGGCGAAGGTCGCAGTGTCGGCGGTAGGAAATGCCGGTGGCGGGCTGCCTGCGCGGGAAGGCGAGGCCGGCATGCTGCGCGAGGACCGCGACTTTTCCGCCGTCGCCGCGCGGCTCGCGGGTGAGCTCGCCGATATCCGCATCCTCTCGGTTCACTATGGGCCGGAATTTGCGCCGCTGACGGAAAAGGCAACGCAGGCTCGCTTCCGCGAGGCGGAGAGCGGGGGCCTCACCATCATTGCCGGGCATCATCATCATGTTGCACGGGGCGTCGAGCTTTCAGGTAGCAAGCTGATCGCCTATGGGCTCGGCAACTTCCTTCATCTCGGCACACAGGACATGCGCCGCTTCGATATCTGCCGCGATTACGGGCTCATCGTGAAGGCAGGGCTCACGCGGGGGCGGGGCGGCTATGAGGTCGAGACGGTTGAGGTCGTGCCCATCACGAAAATGCATATCGCGCCGGAGCCGATGACGGGCGATGCTTCGCGGTTGCGCGTCGAGGTGATGAATTATCTCGGGTCGCGGCTTGGCAAGGGCGGTCTGCATTTCGCTCCGCAGGCAAACGGTTCCGGCCTCTGGTGCGCGGAAGGCGCGACAGATGCGCGCTGCGCGGGCTGGCAGGCACCGGAGGCTTCGGCACGGGAGGCGGAGATTGCGGCGTCCTGCGGGAAGAATGTCAGGCGTGGGAATTTCTGACTTGGTCCCATCCCAAAGTGTCATTCCCAATCAAATAAACGTCATGCCCGTGCTTGACCCGGGCATCCAGTGCGGCTGTCGCTGTGACATTTTGAGATTTCTTGCGAAGAGAGACGCCGCCTTACGGCAGCTTCCGGGCTCACGGGTAAAGCCCGGGCGTGGCGAATCCTCGTTAGCTAAAACCCCTCCGCCTTCAGCGTCTCGTCGATAAAGCCATGCGCTTCCCGCCAGAGCGTGGTGTGGAAGTGGCTGTCCTTTGCGGGGCCCAGCAGTTTCGCAAGCCTCGGATCGGCGATGAAGTGGATGAGGCGGGTGGGGGCGTGGGCCTTTGCCACGGAAGAAAGATTGTGGGGGATGTCGTCGAGGAAGATGACGGGCGCTTCCACTCGCTCGGCAAGGCGGCGGACGGCGCCGCCCTTCAGCCCCTTGTTTGCGACGACGGGGAAGGGGATGCCCTGCGCGGCGAGGCAGGTCTCGCGCCGCGCCTTTGCTTCCAGCGGCACATTGGTGAGGATCACCACTTGTGCGCGCTCCGAGAGTTCGGCGAGCGCCTCCGCCGCGCCGGGAACCACATCGAGATCGTGGGCCGAGGCCGCGAAGAAGGCATCTAGCAGGCCGGGCATCTCGGCCGGCGGTACAGGCTCGTTCGTTCCTTTCCGCTTGATGTTGCCGGTCAGGGCAAAGCTCTGCAGGTCGATCCAGAGGTCCTGCGTTTCGAGATAGCGCTCGAGACCAACCATGAATTGCAGCAGAACCTCATCGGCGTCCGAGACGATAAGGGGTCGGCCGCGCTCCAGCGTCAGAGCGTCGATCTGCGGGATGACCGTTTCATCGATCGCAAGCGGATCGCGCGCGGCATGACGTGTGCCTGCGGCTTCGCCGGCCGTCGAGCCGGGGTCGTTTTCGGGGTGGGAAGTCATGGCCAGTCCACCCTTTCGCCGCCGGGGAGCGCCATGCGGGCGCGGGCGGGAAGCTCCGGCTGCAACTCGGCTGCCTCGCAAAAGGCGAGGAGCCTCGCCTCATCCGCCAGCATGAAATCGAGAATACCGCCAAGCGTCTCGGGCTCGCCGGCCCGGTCGCGCAATTCATCCACGCTCAGGCCGGACAGCGACAGGAAGTCCCCCAGAAGGTCGTCATCGCCCGCTATATGGCCCAGCGCCTGAATGGCCAGCAGCTCGGCATCGTCTCTCGTCATCAAGATTTCCATATTTCTGGCCCGAATATCCTGATTCGGGCTGATTTCTGCCGGTTCGGGCCCCGGCGCTCACGAAAACTTAATCATAGGCGGGTTTTAATCGAAAACCCCCGGATTCCGGGGGGCCTGAAGGCGGCGGTAAAGGGTTGGTTAAGGATATTGGGGTCTTATCTCCCCATGGGGAATCGGCCCGCTGGCCGGACATCAGGGTACAGCCACGGGCAAGCCCGGCACAGGTGGAGTTCTGGAGCAATGGACGCAATGTCGAAGAAAGTCCTGATCGTTGAGGACAATGAGCTCAACATGAAGCTCTTCCACGATCTTCTGGACGCGCATGGCTACGAGACGCTGCAGACGCGCGACGGTATCGAGGCGCTGGAGATTGCGCGCACGAATCGTCCGGACCTGATCCTCATGGACATTCAGCTGCCTGAAGTCTCCGGCCTCGAAGTCACGAAGTGGATCAAGGAAGACGACAATCTGCGGGCAATTCCCGTCGTCGCCGTCACGGCCTTTGCCATGAAAGGCGACGAGGAGAATATCCGCGAGGGCGGCTGCGAGGCCTATATCTCGAAGCCGATCTCCGTCACCCAGTTCCTGGAAACGGTTCAGCGTTTCCTTCGTTGATCGCCCCCCGACCTTTCGAGAGAGGGCAGAGTGACTGCGCGCGTACTTATTGTCGATGACGTTCCGGCCAATCTGAAGCTGCTCGACGCCAAGCTGACCGCCGAGTATTTCGACGTGCTCAAGGCCAGCTCCGGCATGGAGGCGCTTGAGGCCGCGAAGGAACAACAGCCGGATATCATCCTGCTCGACGTGATGATGCCGGGCATGGATGGATTCGAGGTCTGCCGCCGCCTGAAGGCGATGCCGGAGACCGAGCATATTCCCGTCGTCATGGTGACCGCCCTCGACCAGCCGAAGGACCGGGTGCAGGGGCTCGAAGCCGGCGCCGACGATTTCCTGACCAAGCCGCTCAACGATCTCGCGCTTTTTGCGCGCGTCCGCAGTCTCGTACGCCTGAAAATGGTGACGGACGAGCTTCGCATGCGCGAAGCAACCGGTCAGCGGATCGGTGCACTCGGCACCAAGGAGGGCGATGCATTCCTCATGTCCGCGCCTGGCCGCATTCTCGTCATCGACGACCGGCCGACTTCGCTCAAGCGCATCACCGAGACGCTTGCGGACAAGCACAATGTGACGGTCGCCGAAAATCAGGAAGACCTGATGCAGCTCGCCGCGACCGGCGACTACGATCTGCACATCGTCAGCCTGACCTTGCAGGAGTTCGACGGTCTTCGCCTTTGCTCGCAGCTCCGCTCGCTCGAGGCGACGCGGCAGACGCCGATCCTCGTTATCGTGGAAGAGGGCGACACGGCACGGCTCGTGCGCGCGCTGGACATGGGCGTGAACGACTACCTGTTGCGGCCTGTGGAGCGCAACGAGATGGTGGCGCGTGCGCGCAGCCAGCTCAAGCGCAAGCGTTATCAGGATTATCTGCGCGACAAGTTCCAGCAGGGTCTCGAGCTTGCGATCACGGACGGCCTGACCGGGCTCTATAACCGCCGCTACATGGAAGGCCATCTGGCGACACTCGTGGAAGATGCCGCGAATACCGGCAAGCCCGTCTCGTTGCTCATCTTCGACATCGATCACTTCAAGCCGGTGAACGACACCTAGGGCCAGGCGGCAGGCGATGCGGTGCTGCGCCA
>JAJLKS010000251.1:0-2488 GCA_033838765.1 Alphaproteobacteria bacterium | reverse complement strand
GGCGGAATGATCTGGCCGAGCGTGCCCGCAGCGGCAATCGAGCCCGTGGCAAGCGAGGGATCGTATCCGCGCCGCAGCATGGTAGGCAGCGCGAGAAGGCTCATGGTCACGACCGTCGCGCCGACAATGCCGGTCGAGGCGGCGAGAAGCGCGCCGACGATGGATACCGAATAGCCGAGCCAGCCGCGGAGCCTGCCGAAGAGGCGGCCCATGTTTTCCAGCAGATCTTCGGCAACCTTGGAGCGCTCCAGCATCGTGCCCATGAAAACGAAAAGCGGCACGGCGATCAGCACATCATTCGTCATGTTGCCGTATATGCGCTGCGGGAGCGCCGCCATGAATCCGAAATCGAAGACGCCGAATATGATGCCGATGGTGCCGAATGCGAGCGCGACGCCGGCGAGCGTGAAGGCGACGGGAAAGCCGGTCATCAGCACCGCGCAGACGGTGACGAACATCAGGATGTCGAGGCTGGCGCGAAGGTCCATTTTACGGATCGGCCTTCAAAGGATTGGAGACGCTTCTTCCACGGGCTTTTCCGCTCCGGAAAGAATACGCATCGCATGAATGATGGTGGAAAGGCCCTGAAGCGCCAGCAACACCGCAAAGACGAGAATGACGCTCTTCAGCAGATAGACGCCCTGGATACCGCTGGTTTCGCGGCTGCCTTCGCGCACTGCCCATGATGCTTCCACATAGGGCAGCGACACGGTGAAGATGAGGTAGCAGACGGGCCATAGGAGAAAGAGCGTGCCGAGAAGATCGACCCAGGCTTTCGCGTGCGGCTTCATCGTGCGGTAGAAGACGTCGACCCGCACATGGCTGTTGTGCAGAAGCGTATAGCCGGCAACCAGCATGAAGAGCGTGCCGTGCATATAGACGATCGACTCCTGCATGAAGATCGACCCGATGCCGAAGACATAGCGCTGCAGCACCACGACGAACTGCACCAGAACCATCAGCAGGGCGAGCCACGAAACGGTACGGCCGACCGCTTCATTGAAGGCGTCGATCCAGCCGGCGATGCGGGCGAGTGCGGTCCTGGGTGTTTCCCCGCGCCGCTTAAATCGCGGCGCGCCTCCACAAAACCCTCGTCGCCGATGCGGGTCCACTCTCTCGTGGTGTCGAGGAAGTCGCGGAAGCTCTTGTAGACCTTGCCTGTGAACTCGTCCTCCCTTGCGGCGTCTTCAAGCACTTCGAGCGAGGTCTTCTTCAGCGCTGCGACAACATCGTCCGGGAAACGGCGGACTTCGACGCCGTGCTTTTCCACGAGCGTCTTCAGGGCAGCGCCGTTATGCGCGTTGTACTCGGCCAGCGTGAAGTCGTTTTCGGCGGCGCAGGCGGCGCGGACAATGGCTTGTTGCGATGGTGTCAGCGAATTCCAGACATCGAGGTTGAAGCCGGCAGCAAGGCTTGAGCCGGGTTCGTGTAAGCCGGGCCAGTAATAATATTTGGCGAGCCGGTAGAAGCCGAATGCCATGTCGTTCCAGGGGCCGACCCATTCGGCGGCGTCGATGGTCCGATTCTGAAGCGAGGGAAAAATATCCGGCCCTGCAAGCGTGACGGCAGCGGCGCCAAGGCGGCGCATGACTTCGCCGCCGAGGCCCGGCATGCGGATCGAAAGGCCCTTCAGATCGTCGAGCGACTTGATCTCGTTGCGATACCAGCCGGGCAGCTGCACACCGGTATTGGCGGTCATGAAGGCCTTGATATTGAAGCGGGCCGAAAGCTCATCCCAGAGTTCCTGACCGCCGCCGTGATAAATCCAGGCGTTGATTTCGGCTGCCGTCATGCCGAAGGGAACGGCTGTGAAGAAGTTGAAGGCCTTGGACTTGCCTTGCCAGTAGTATTCGGCGCCATGATAGATGTCGGCCGCGCCCGATGAGACCGTGTCGAAACATTCAAGCGCGGGCACGAGTTCGTTGGCCGCAAACACCTTGATGTCGATCTGGCCTTCCGTCATCTCGCGGATGCGGATGGCGAGCCGTTCGGCGGAAACGCCAAGGCCGGGATAGTTCTTCGGCCAGGTCGTGACCATCTTCAGCTGGCGCTTGCCCTGGGCGATGGCAGGCGCGGGCAGCGTGGCGGCGGCAAGACCTGCCAGGCCAGCGCCCGCCAGAAACGAACGGCGTTTCATCTATGACTCCCCGATCTACTTCCCCGAGCGGCCATCCGGCCGCCGCTCCCCCCAATGAAGGGGTACAATTTGCGGTCAGTATAGGCAGGCGGGCGCGGGGCGCAACGTAGACGGGGGCCGCCAGCGTCCGGACCGCGGACAGAATTTCAGGGAAGCCGCCGCCAGCCTTCGGGATAGAGCGCTTCGAGAGGCGAAAAGCGGGTCTTGTAGGACATCTTGCGGGAGCCATCGACCCAGTAGCCCAGATAGACATAGGGCAAGCCCATGGCGCGGGCCCGCTCGATGTGGTCGAGCACCATGAAGGTGCCGAGGCTTCGCGAGGCGAGTTCAGGCGCGAAAAAGCTGTAGATC
>JAJLKS010000250.1:0-4977 GCA_033838765.1 Alphaproteobacteria bacterium | reverse complement strand
ATCCGAGAGACCGGGCCCCACGGCCTTCAGCGCCTGGGCGACGCGCTCGCGCGCGGCAAGCGCCTGCAATGTCAGGTCGCCGGGATCGCGCGGCGTGGCGGAGCCGTGGCGGACCGGGCTCGCCCAGTCCGCGGTCATGCGCGGCATCATCGAGCCGAAGGTGAAATCCCGTCTCAAGCGCTCTCCGGCCTCGAACTGCCTGCCGCTCAGCAGCGGCTTGCCGTCGCGCCCCTTTCGATGGCGCAGCCAGCCGAGCGGCGACTCGCCTTCATTGATGTCGACCTCGACATGCTCCTCGCCCATGCGGATCGCGCGGCGCGCCATGATCCTGTGCTGGGCGAAGTAGCGATCGAAACGCTCTTCCCGCTCCCGTCTGTTCCTTTTCATCTGGGACTCGCGCCTGCGCCGGCCCCGCGGAGCCGGTCCGATATCTCGTCAAGCAGCCGGTCGAAGCCTGCATCGTCCCGCCTGTCCTCGATCTGGCGGCAGGCATGAGCGGCGGTCGTCCGGTCGCGGCCGAAATGATGGCCCACCGATGCAAGGCTTACCCCGAAAATCACATGGGTGAGATACATGGCGACCTGCCTTGCCTGGGCGACCGAGGCGCTGCGGCGCGTCGGAGAGCGCAATTCCGATACCGGCACGTTCCATACGCGCGCGACCACCTCCTGGGCCTGTTCCGCGCAATCCCGCCTTTCCGTCTTCCCGTGACGCCGCCTTCTCATCCCTGTCCTCCCTGCCTGCAAGCCACCGATGCGCCGGGCAACCGGCTGCAACAGGAGAAATTTACTTATTCTGTACAAAGCGGGGATAAGTTGTGTAATATTTTCGAGCCATCACATTGGGAGGCGGCCCGGTGCGCACGAGGATTCGACACTTCCGCAAGGCGCGGGGGCTGACCCAGACCGAGCTTGCCGAGGCGCTGGGCACGACGGCGGCAACCGTGTCGCGGCTCGAGACCGCCGACATGACGGTTTCCACCGACTGGCTGGAGCGGCTGGGGGAGGCACTCGGCGTCGATGTCCGGGAGCTGATCGGCGGGGCCGGCGGGAGCCTTGTCTGCCAGGCGGAGTTGCGGCGCGGCGGGCAGGTCGCCACGCTTCCTGCGGGCATACCGCTCGAGCCATCAATCGCGGAGGGGTCGAGGGAACCGCTGGCGTTTCTCGTTGCCGAGGATATGGGCCCCTATGCGGCGGGCGACATGCTGATTGCCGACAGGGTGCAGGCGGAAGACGCGACCGCCTTCGGGGGCCGGGACTGCATCGCCATGGGGATGGACACTGCGCGGCATTTCGGCCGGCTCGTCGAGATTGACGGCAGACGATGCGCGATCGTTCCGCCGGAAGCGGGCGCTGCAGCGATCATCGTCGAAGACGCGGACTGGATTGCGCCTGTGGTCACGCTGATCCGGCGGTTTCCGCCGGTCAGCCCGCGCCGTTCCGGCAGGTGACGGTTACGCTTGCGGCCTTGCCTTCCGCGCCGCCGCAATCCATGCCCGGAAAGCACATCGGAGCGGGCGCACCCGTGAAGTGAAAGGCGATATAGGCATCGGCGCCGCGCGATGCATCGACGACGCCCGAAAGACTGTAGCTGCGTGTTTCGCCGCGCGAGAGCGTCAGCACCGTACCGACCGATGGGTCCGACAGCGGCACATAGTTTTCGCCATCGAAAGTGATACTCGCGGTGCCGCCGACATCGCCGATATCGCATTGCGCATTGAGATCGGCAGGGCCGCTTTCGGCGCCGGTGATCTTGAAGATGGCGCTTTCGCCTTCGGCAAGCCTTTCCGTTCCGCCCTGAAGGACGGCTTCCGCCAGCGCCACGGAGGGCAGAAGGGTCAGCGCGGCGAATGTTGCGGCGGCGGCGGAGAGGCCGCGAATGGAAATGGAAAATGGCATGACGAAACGAACTCCCGGCTGATCCCCCGGTTCAGTCTGCACCGGGCAATGGATTGCAATCAATCCCGCGCACGGCCCCGCCTCGAGCGATCAGGCGATGCGGAGATTGGCCTTTCCGGCAAGGGCATGGGCCTTTTCGGACTGCATGAATGCGTCATGCCCGAGCACCATGACGATGCGGCCTTCGTCATTCACCAGCGGCAGGCGGAGCCAGAACTGAAATATGTTCGGCTGCTGCCAGGGTGTGAGCGGCACCACGCCCTGCGCGGGACGGCCACCCATGATGACCTCGCGATAGGCGGCATCCCAATACTCGGTCTGATCGCCGAGGTCATATTCATCGAGATGATGGCCGGTGATCTCGACACCGAGATAGTCGCGAAGGCGGGTGCCCGCGAGACGCACCTTGAGGCGGGGCGCATCGCCGCCCACCACTTCGAGAATGCTGAGGGAAGGCAGAAGGCGCCGCAGTTCCGCGGGCTGAATATCGGCGCGCGTCGGATAGCGGCCATCGGCAGCCTTTGTGCGCCAGTAGTCGAACAGCTCCTGCTGCTCCGGCACGATCATTTGTGCCCTGATTGCCTGCCCAGTGCCGGTCAGCGGCCTGTCCCCCGAGAAGTGGCGGCAAGCCGCCAAAGTGCCGAATCAACAAATTCGAGTCTGATCCGCCCTGCATCGCAGCGCAAGGAGATTGCCCCGCCCCTGAACCGGAATATCACTTCGCGCCGCGCCGTCCGTTCTGTCCGGCCTGGCCGAGGCCCATCTTCTTCGCGAGGCGGGAGCGGGCTTGCGCATAGTTGGGGGCGACCATCGGGTAGTCGCGCGGCAGGCCCCATTTCTCGCGGTACTGGTCCGGCGTCAGATTGTAGTGAGTGTGCAGATGGCGCTTGAGCGACTTGAACTTCTTGCCGTCTTCAAGACAGATCAGAAAGTCCGGCGTGATCGACTTGCGGACCGGCACCGCAGGCTCGGGCTGCTGCGGCGGCGGAAGGGCACTGCCCGACGATGCACCACTCAAGGCTGCGAATACTTTGTGAATAAGTTCGGGCAGCTCTTCCGGGGCGATTTTGTTGTGTCCGACATAGGCCGACACGATTTCGGCGGTCATATCGATAAGTTCAGCCTTTTCAGCCACAAGAGCCTCGTCATATTCGGCGCGCATCCTCACACCTCTGCCGGGGAAATTCGCACCGCAAATCCAAAGAATATTCGCAGATTCTATAGCTCTTTGCTCGATTAGCAATCAAGTACTCAGTGAAAGCTGGATTTCTTTTGGAGCAACGGCCACCTATTGATTGCGTTTTACCCCGATTAAATGCATGGCCGAAAAAGACCGGCGGTTTGTTCTCAGCCGATACAATACAAATCACAAATGAAAATATTCGCGATGTCGCGGACGGGCTGACCGCACGCCGTGCATTTGCCATTTCATGGCAGAGTCAAATCGCTTCGTTGCTCTCCGCAATATTCCAGCGCGACGTCAAATAGTCTCCCATCGCAGCAATCGCCTGCCTGCCCTCCGGCAACATCTGGTAGAAGGCGTGCCAGACATGAATCATGGCGGGTGCGACTTCGAGCGTTACATCGACTCCTGCCGCTCGTGCCCGTGCCGCGAGGTCGCGCGAATCGTCGAGCAGCACTTCATCGTCTCCCACCTGAATGAGCATGGGCGGCAGGCCGCGCAGATCGGCGAGGTTCGGCGAGGCGAGCGGGTTGCGCGCATCCGCGCCTGCGAGATATGTCGCAGCGAGTTCCCTGATCCCTTCAGGCGTTATCATCGGGTCCGCCTCGGCGCGCGTTTCATACGATCCCGTCGCACAGGTGAGGTCGGACCAGGGGCTGATGAGCGATGCAGCGGCCGGCATTGGCAGACCCGCATCCCGCGCGGCAAGAAGGGTTGCCAGCGTGAGGCCGCCGCCTGCACTGTCGCCCGCGACCGCAATGCGCCGGGGAGAGCGGCCGCTGTCGAGAAGCCAGCGATAGGCCTTCAAGCCGTCATCGACCGCCGCCGGAAACGGATGTTCCGGCGCAAGCGCATAATCGACACTGAGAATGCGCGCTCTGGCGTCCAGTGCGAGGCGCCCTGTGATGTGGCGATGCGAAACGGGCGAGCCGATGACGTAGCCGCCGCCATGGAAATAAAGGATCGTGCTTTGCGTCTCCGGCGCGCCCGAGAGGCCCTCCGGTACATGCCATTCTGCACGAAGACCGCCGAGATCGGCCTGCTCCACCGATACGCCGGCAGGCATCGGGAATTGCTGCGCATTGCCGTCCATCACCTTGCGACGCTCGGCGAGAGGCAGCTCGCCGCGCTTCGAGCGCTCGCGCACGAGGCCTTTCAGCCGCTCGATGCTCATGCCGCCCTCTCCGTCCGGCCGATTGGACATTCGCCCCTCCCTGTGTTCGGATTCTCATGTCGATTCGCGCATGGCGAGCCGTGGGTTGCAGGGATGGTAGCAGGCGGCGAAGATGTTGCAGCCGGAAAAAGAAAGCGAAGCGGCGTCGGCCGGAATCGGAGACCGGAATCTGGAAATGCCGGATATGGCCGCGAGCATTCAGGCGAATGCAGAGGTGCCGCAAGGCGACGTCGTCTATTCGCGCGCCGCATATGACGTTTTTCTTCGCCTCGATGCCGAGCATCGCACTCTTGTTCGCCTTGCGGCGTCGGCCGAAGCGGCGCGCGAGATTGCGCCCGGCCTTTTCAGCAGCGATGCCGGCCCGGGATTGCGGGTCGTCTTCATGCGCGAGGCAGGGTTCACTTCCGTTCTCGCACTTACCGGCAGGAGCGCGGCATGAGCAGCACACGGAAAGATCATCAGAAGATTTCCGGGGCTGACGGCACAGCCCTCTTCGTCGTCGTCCCGGCGGCAGACTATGAGGCGCTCTGCCGGGCGGCGGACGATATCGAGGATCTCCGGGCGGCAGGCGCAACGCTCGCGCTCGGCTCGGAAGGTCCGGCGCCTGTGCCCGCCGCGGTCGCGCACCGGATCGCCGATGGCGAAAATCCCGTTCGCGTGTGGCGCGAATATCGCGGCATGAAGGCGATCGAACTGGCGCGCGCCGCGGCGATGAGTGCGCC
>JAJLKS010000249.1:0-4144 GCA_033838765.1 Alphaproteobacteria bacterium | reverse complement strand
TTCTTTCATCTGGGAAACTGGCCGGGCTTCAAGGCGGGCGCGCTCAATTTCGGCCTCGAGAAGACGGCGGAAGATGCCGAGATCATCGCCGTCATCGACAGCGACTATCAGGTGGCGCCGAACTGGCTGCGCACGCTCATTCCCTATTTCGACAAGGAAGATGTCGGATTCGTGCAGGCGCCGCAGGATTATCGCGACCGGCATGAGAGCATGTTCAAGAACATGACCTATTGGGAATATGCCGGCTTCTTCCATATCGGCATGGTGCAGCGGAACAATTTCAACGCCGTCATCCAGCATGGCACCATGACGATGGTGCGCAAGACGGCGCTGAAGCGCGTGGGCGGCTGGGCTGAGTGGTGCATCTGCGAGGATGCCGAACTCGGCATCAAGCTCTATCGCGCTGGCTATGACAGCGTCTATGTGAACCACTCCTTCGGCCGCGGCCTCACGCCGGACACGCTGTCCGGCTATATCAGCCAGCGTTTCCGCTGGGCCTATGGCGCGGTGCAGATCGTCAAGCATCACTGGGATGCGCTGGCGCCCTGGGCCTCGTCGAAGCGCGGCCTTTCGGGCGCGCAACGCTACTACTTCCTTGCCGGCTGGCTGCCCTGGTTTGCGGACGGGCTCGCACTTCTTTTCACCACGGCGAGCATCGTGCTCTCGGCATGGGCGCTTTATCAGCCTCATGCCGTGGCCCTGCCTGTCGCGGCCTTCCTCATCCCGACGATCGGCAGCTTCGCCTTCAAGTTCATCCGCTCGCTCTGGCTTTATGCCGTGCGCGTGCGCGACTGCAGCTTCATCGAAAGCCTTGGAGCGGGCGTCGCCGCGCTCGGACTCACGCACACCGTTGCGAAGGCGATGCTCAACGGCATGATCACCACGAGCAAACCCTTCATCCGAACGCCGAAATGCGAGGACAAGCCGCCGCTTGCCGCCGCCTTCATTCAGGTGCGCGAGGAGGCGGTGATGCTGGTGCTGCTCTGGGGCCTCACAGCCGGTTTCCTGATGAGCCCTGATTTCGCAGACAGCCATTCGCGGCTATGGGTGGGCGTGCTGCTGGTGCAGTCGGTGCCCTATGCTTCGGCGGTGCTGCTCTCCTTCATCAACGTGCTCCCGTCGCTCTTCCGCCGTGACCGGAAGCCCGAACCGGCGGGCGCCCTATCGCCCGCCGAGTAAGGCCGCTCAGAACCAGAATCGGATGCCGATACGCAAGGCGGTTTCGTCGACTGGATCGCCTGCGGCACGCGCCCGCGACGCAGTCTCGCCGAGAGCGCGTTCCCAGCTCAGCGTGGCATAGGGCGCGAACTTGCGCGTGATCTCGTAGCGGAGCTGAAGACCAAGCTCCACATCCGAGATACCGGCGCCTATGCCGCGTTCGGGTATGTCCTGCGCATAGGCGTTCACCTCGATGTGCGGTTCGACGATGAGCTTCTGCGTCAGAGGAATATCGAAACTCTGCTCGAGGCGCAGAGCGGCATCGCTATCCTCCGACAGGAAGGCCGTCACATCCGTCTCGAAGAAATAGGGCGCGAGGCCGGTGATGCCGGCAGCCGCCCATGTCTTGCTGTCGGGTTCAATATCCTGCCTGACGCCGATGAGCACGTCCCAGAAGGGATGCACGTTGCGCCCATAGAGAAGCTGCAGCTCGGCCTTCTCCACATCGCCATCCTCGATCTTGCCCGAGGAGCGAATCCAGACGCGCTCCACATCGCCACCCACCCAGCCATCGGCATGCCAGCGCCACTGGCCGCCATCGCGCGCGACGTAATCCACCTCGGTCACGATCTTGCGGAAAATTTCCGGGCCATGATCCATCGCAACGACAGTGCCGGGTTCGGCCCGGGTAATGGCGACCGATGCGAGCAGCAAGGGTATCGAAAGTAATGCTGCGCCCTTCATCAGATACCTCCATGCCCGGCATGACCGCCGTGATGCGCGGCCCCGGCTTCATGCGACACGGCGAGCGGTACGATGGCACCGTCGCGCGTGATGCCTTTATCGGCCGTCTCCGGCGGCTCGACGATGAAGGCCGTCATCATGCCGGAGACCATGTGATAGAGGAGATGGCAGTGGAGCGGCCAGGCGCCGACCTCGCGCGCCGTCAGGATCACCGAAACGGATTTGCCGGGCGGCACGATCACCGTGTCCTTCAGGGGACGATGGTTGCCGGTGCCATTCTCCAGTTCGAAGAACATGCCGTGAAGGTGCATCGGATGCGCCATCATGGTTTCGTTCACAAAGTTGATCCGAACACGTTCGCCATAGCGGACACGGATCGGCGTTGCTTCCTGAAAGCGGCTTTCGTTCAACGTCCAGACATAGCGTTCCATATTGCCGGTAAGACGCAACTCGACTGTCCGATCAGGCGCACGATTGTCGGCATGGGCGCCGTGGCGCCACATATCTTCATAGGCCAGCACCTTGGCGCCGGACGGAAAGCCCGACGCCCAGCCGATGGGGCGGGCTTCCGGGGCCGGCGCCGCAACGGTTTTCGTTCCGTGCTGCATGTGACCGCTGTGATCGCTGTGATCGCCATGTCCTTCATGACCATCATGCCCATTGTGCTGGTCGTGCCCTGGATGCTCCGCTGGACCGTGGTCCATGTGATGACCGTCGTGACCATCCATCTTGTGGCCTTCGCCGTGGTCCATGTGGTGCCCGTCATGACCGTGATGCCCATGTTCGTCCGCATCATGGTTCATGTGGCCTTCATGCGGATCGCTCTTTTGCTGCGCATGATCGCCATGAGAGCCGTGATCGCCATGCGCCATGCCCATATCGGCCATGCTGAGAAGCGCGCGCGGGCGTTGCGGCGGTATTGCTGCTTCCATGCCGGGTGCGGTGGCGAGCGTCGCACGCGCATAGCCCGAACGGTCGAGGGATTCCGCAAACACCGTCAGCGGCTTGCCGTCCGCCGGTTCCACGATCACGTCGTATCTTTCGGCGACGCCGATGCGCAGCTCATCGACAGTGACAGGATGGACGTCGTTTCCATCGGCCGCGACGACCATCATCTTCGCGCCGGGGATCCGCAGATCGAAAATCGTCATGGCGGAACCGTTGATGAAGCGCAGCCTCACCTTCTCGCCCGCCGAATAGAGGAAGGTCTCGTTCTCCTGCGGCGTCTTGCCATTCACCAGAAATGAATAGCCGGTAACATCGGCGAGATCGGTCGGGTCCATGCGCATCTCGCCCCAGTCGGCGCGGTCACGCAAAGCCGAGCCAAGGCCATCGCGGCGCGCATCGCGGAAGAAATCGCCCAGCGTGCGCTTGCTGTAGTTGTAGAAGCCGGGATCGGCTTTCAGATTGCGCAGCACCTGATCCGAATCCTCGGGCGTGATGTCGCTCATCAGCATCACATAGTCGCGATCCGCCGCGACGGACGGCGGCGCGGCGGGATCGATGACGATGGCGCCGAGCACGCTCTGATCCTGCGTGCCGGAATGGCTGTGATACCAGTAGGTGCCGCTCTGCCTTATGTCGAATGTGTAGGTGTAGGACTCACCGGGCGCGATGCCCATGAACCCGTTGAAGCCCGGCGCGCCGTCCATCATTCCCGGCAGCAGAAGCCCATGCCAGTGCACGGATGTCTTCTCGCCTGTTTCATTGGTGACGGTGATAGTGGCCTTCTCGCCCTCGGTGAAACGCAACACCGGACCGGGAATGCTTCCATTGATCGTCATCTTTTCGACGGAGCGGCCATCCACGTCGATAGTGGCCGTCGATACGGTGAGCTGGTATTCGCCCGCCGCGGCAGGAGCGGAGGCTATTGCGGCGGTCAGCAGCGCGCTCGCGGCGGCCACCTGATAGAAGTATGCAGACATGATCTCTCTTTCCTCTTTGCCGGAATGAAAGCGCACAAAGGCGCCAGACTTCGGAGGAAGAGCGATCTAGATCAGCAGGCGCGCGGAACGGCCGTGGATGCCGTCATAGAATGTTGTGAAAAGCGATTGCCGCTCCGGCGGATCGCTTCGTTGGGCGATCCGGAATTGGGCAAGTGCCGCAAGCGGTTTCGCGCTATCGGCTGCAAGCGCAGCGCCTGCCGTTTCATCGCGCGGCTTTGTTACCGCCGAATGCAACTTTCCGGCAGCGCCTTCGCAGCCGCACAGGGCTTCTCCCGAATGACAGCGGGCCTCCGGCG
>JAJLKS010000248.1:0-2769 GCA_033838765.1 Alphaproteobacteria bacterium | reverse complement strand
GGACAGGAGCAAGGCTGCGCTCGAAGCGCGCGAAGTCGTCCATCAGGCCACCTCGAAACGCATTTGCCTCCTTGCGGGCTGCATTGAAAAGAACCTGCCGGTTCTGGGCAAATTGATCGGTAGATGCCGCGGGCGCAGTTTTTTGCGATCCAATTGCTTTCAATGCGAAAGCACCTCCATGGAATGGCGGATTTGGGGCGGCGTGCCTTACGTGGCAGGGCCCATGATGCTCGTCACGATGGCATCGGCATCATTCGCGATCGCCATCACATCGTCGGGTAGGTTTTCCGGGTTGTTCCGCGCGTAATCGGCGAGGCGGCGCAGGAGCACGAGGAATTTCGGCGAGGCAGCGATCACCTTGGCCTGAAGTTCCACGCGGTCCGGCGTGAGGTCGTATTCCACGCCCGGCACACGCCAGCCGCCGCCTTCATGGCTGCCCGTCACGACGACGGGATGCGTGCCCGGAATGGGGTGATTGGCGCATTCGTCGGCGCCCCGCCACTTGTTGGCGACGCGCACCACATGCCATTCCTCCATCTCGGGGTCGAGATGGGAGAGGGTGGCGACTTCCTCGGTTTCGAGTTCCTTCGCGGCGAAGTCGCGGCCAAGGCCGACGTCGTAATGGATGCGCAGGGGCTCATCCATGTCCTTCACCCATTGCGGCACGATCCGCTCGATCGTCGCCCAGGTGCCCACCGGGCGCACATAGACCCGCTGGTTTTTGTGGAACTGCGCTTTCGCCATCTGACGATTAGCCTCCGCCCGAATAGGTGAACCGGGCTGGATCATGCGCCGAGGGCGGTAATCATTCGCTTAAGGAAATAGGCTGATTTCTAGCGATTGCCTGAATAACGGCACTATTCCGCGGGCGCGCCGGGCGCCTTGCGGCCAAGCCTTGCCCCGATCCGCCGGAAAGCGCCGCCGATGCCGCCAATCCGGCTGCGGGCATCTTCCATCAGCGTATAGGCGACCGGCACCACCACAAGCGTGAGCGCGGTTGAGGAAATGAGCCCGCCGATGACGAGGATGCCCATTGCATTTCGGAACTCGGCACCCTGGCTCGTCGACAGCGCGACGGGGATAAGGCCGCAGATCGTCGCAATCTGGGTCATCAGCACCGGGCGCAGGCGGACAGGCCCCGCCTTGAGCGCGGCCTCCCGGGCCGTGGCGCCCGCCTCGCGGAGCTGGTTCGTGTAGTCGACCAGCAGGATGCCGTTCTTCATCACGAGGCCCATCAGCGCCAGCAGCGAAATCTGGCTGAACATCGTCATTTCCTGACCGGAAATCTTCAGCGCGATGAAAGCGCCTGCAAATGAGAGCGGCGCGGACAGCATGATGATCGCGGGCTGGGCGAAGCTGTTGAACTGCGAGGCGAGGATCATGTAGAGCGCGATCAGCGCCAGCATGAAGGCAAAGCCGATGGCGGCGCCGGTTTCCTTCATCCGCTTGGAGCGGCCTTCCGCACTCCACGAGTAGCCCTCCGGCAGGTCGAGCTCGCTCAGATATTTCTCGACTTCGGCGGAGGCCGGTCCGAGCGCCGCGCCTTCCGGATTGTTCGCGAGGATGGCGATGCGCCGTGCCCTGTTCTGCCGTTCGATCTGCGCCGGACCTTCCGCCACGTCGAAGCGCGCCACATTGGATATGTCGATCAGGCTGCCATTGGCGGCGCGCACCTGAATGAGCGACAGCTTGGAAATGTCATCGCGCTGGTTCTCTTCAAGCCGGACGCGCACATCGTAGCGCTGGCCGAATTCCTCGAAACTGCCGGCCTTCATGCCGCCCACCGTGGCGCGCACGGTTTCCGCGAGCGCGCGCACCGGCACGCCGAGATCTGCCGCGCGCCTGCGGTCCACCTGCACCTGAACCTCCGGCTTGCCGGAATCGTAGCTCGTCTTCGTGTCGGCAAAGAGCGGGCTTTGGCGCATCCGGGCGACAACCTGATTGGCCTTTTCCTCGAGCACGACAAGGTCCGGACCCTGCAGCACATACATCATGGCGTAGTCGGCAAAGCCGCCGCCGGAAATCCAGGGAACGTCGGCAAGCGAGATGTGCTTTGCTTCGGGCGCCGCGCGCTGCATGGCAAGCCGCGTTTCGTCCATGATCGGGATAAAGCTTTCGTTGCGCTCGTCCTTTCCCGTCAGACCCACATAGAAGGAGGCCTTGTTGACGCTTTGCTGCGTGTCCGAGCCGATGGTGTAGAACACCGTGCGGACTTCGCGGACGCCTGAAATCGCATGTGCGACGCGCGAGGCGACGATCCGCGTTTCCTCCATGCCGGCGCCGAAGGGAAGCTCGACGGTCGCGAGAAATTCGGCGCGGTCGGCGCGGGAGTCGAACGCCATGGGAATGGTGCGCGCGACGAAGACGGCGAGGAACAGGGAGAATATGGCGACGAGGACGACGACCCAGCGCGCATCCAGCGCCCATCCGAGAACTTTTCCATAGAAGCGGTCGAGAGAATTATATGCATCGTCGAAGAAGCGGGCGACGCGGTTATACCCCTCGGGGTCCGTTTCGCCCGGTTTCAGCACGCGCGAGCAGAGCATGGGTGTCAGGGTGAGCGAGACGAGGAGCGACACGAGAACGGAGAAGGTGATTGCCAGTCCATACTGGAAGAAGAAGCGGCCAACCACGCCTTCCATGAAGGCGATGGGCACGAAAACGGCGCAGATCGAGAATGTCGCGGCGAGCACCGCAAGCCCCACTTCCTTCGTGCCTTCCGAGGCCGCCTGCATCGGTGGCAGCCCTTCCTCGAGCTTCCGGTAGATG
>JAJLKS010000247.1:0-1902 GCA_033838765.1 Alphaproteobacteria bacterium | reverse complement strand
GGCTCGCCCCGCACCCACCGCCCGCTCACCTGGCGCCTTGCCAAGGGGGTCGGCGTGCCGGTCTACGCGATCGACTACCGCCTGGCGCCGGAACATCCCTTCCCCGCCGGGCTCGACGATTGCGTCGCCGCCTACCGCGCCCTTCTCGACAAGGGCCATGCCGCGAAATCCATCGCTGTGGGCGGCGATTCGGCGGGCGGCAACCTGACATTGGCACTCGCGCTTCGTCTCAAGGCGGAGGGCCTGCCCCTTCCCGCCGCGCTTGTCTGCCTGTCGCCCGCAACCGACATGACCGGCAGCGGCGCCTCCCGGCATGAAAATGCGGAGGCCGATTCGCTTTTCGTCGAGGCCATGTTCGACAGTCTGAAGCCCGCTTATTACGAGGGACATGACGAGCGCGACCCCTTCCTCTCGCCGCTCTTCGGCGATGTAGCGGATTTCCCGCCCGTTCTCTTTCAGGTCGGTGAGCGGGAAATGCTGCGCGACGATTCGACCCGGATGGCGGAAAAGCTGAAGGCCGCAGGCGTCGAGGCGGTGCTCGAGGTCTGGCCGAAGGTCTGGCATGTCTGGCAGCTCAATGCCGACATGCTGCCGGAAGGCCGCGAGGCGATTTCCCATATCACCCGCTTTGCCCGCCAGCACCTCGCACTGACCTGAAAAAAGGACCCCGCCGCGGGGAGGCGGCGGGGTCAAGCAGCCCTCGGGGAGAGGGCTCGGGGATCACCGGACTTCCATCGAGGGGGAGGGGAAGAAGTCCGGTCGAGAAAACCTGGTGCGGATCGGCTCAGACGATCTGGGCGACGCCCGAGGTCTGTACGATCAGGGCGATCGTGTAGACCACGAGCAACGCGGCGGCGGCTTTGGTTGCGACGCGCTCCGCGAGGGGGAAGAAAGTCCGGTTCTGCGTCATGTCGATAATCCTTCTCGGATGGCGGCTGCTGCCGCCTGAAATTCGGTCTCGCCGGTGCTCAGACCGCGTACTGGGACGCGATCTGGGCGAGGAAGGCGACGGCATAGCCGGCCACGGCGAGGGTGAGAACGCGGTTCGTCAGCTTGGTGTTCAGCTTGGTCATGGCTCGTCTCCATTTGCCTCAGCGGGGCTGCTTTCCGGGGGGTTCCCGCTGACAGGCTGGAGATAGGCGTGAGCTAAATGAAAAACAATGAATAAAACAAAAAATATTCAGCGTTCAGGATTTATGTTGCTGCGGCGCAACACAAATCCCTCAGGTTCTCTGTGAAACTTGTGTGAAATCAAGGCCTTGAAAAGAAAATGCGCCGCATCCAGAGATCAGATGCAGCGCAACAAGAATAAGAGCTTGTGGATAAGTCTGGAACGATTCAAGCCATGACGGCCTGTTTCTCCGGGTCGACACAGGCGCAGCCGGCCCGAAGCCCCGCGACAAGTATCTGATAGACGCCTTCAAGCTCCCTTTCGAGTTTCGGCAGGGGCAGGCGGGTGAAAAGCTGCGGATAGGAGAATTTGAGGGTCGCCGCCTGGATCATTTCGGCAGCAAAGTCGGGGTCCGGCACATTGAACTCCCCCGAGAGATTGCCGAGCTCGACAATGCGGGAAAGCACTTCCCGCTCGCGTTTCAGCCCCTCATTGTGGAATTCCGGCCGCTCGGCCGTGACGATCTGAGCCATTTCCACGATTTTCGGGTCTTCTTCCAGCTTATGGAAGGTTTCGCGCAAATCCATGAACAGGAAATCATGGAGCCGCTGCGAGGCCGAGCGGTTGGGCATCGTCAATACCCGGGCAAGGTCCTCGGCAGTCTGCGTCGATGCCTCGCGGCAGATCGCTTCGGCAATATCGAGCTTTCCTGCGAAATACCGGTAGAGATTGCCTGGCGACATGTCGCAATCGACGGCAAGCTCCGCCATTGTCGTCTTTCCATAGCCGTA
>JAJLKS010000246.1:0-4495 GCA_033838765.1 Alphaproteobacteria bacterium | reverse complement strand
TGTCATGCCCGGGCTTGACCCGGGCATCCAGGGGCCGCTCACTCAGCATCTGATCGCTCTGGATTGCCGGCCTCCTTATAGAGCAAAGGAGGGCCCGGCAATGACGAGGAAGTTTAGTTGTGACCGATCCCATTCATATCGAACGTGCCGTCCTTATTGCAGGGCCGACCGCCAGCGGCAAGTCGGCGCTGGCGCTCACGCTTGCCGAACGGCTTGGCGGCGAGGTGGTCAATGCGGATTCGATGCAGGTCTATCGCGAGATGCGGATCATCACCGCGCGCCCCTCTCGCGAGGAGGAGGCGCGGGTTCCGCACCATCTTTATGGCGTGACTGGCGCGGCGGAGCCGCTTTCCGCCGGGCGCTGGGCGGCGCTAGCCGCGCGCGTGATGGGCGAGATTTCGGGGCGCGGCGCCGTGCCCATCGTGGTCGGTGGAACGGGGCTCTATTTCCGGGCGCTGACCGAGGGGCTTGCGCCCGTGCCGCAGATTCCGGCGGACATTCGGGAGGCCGTTCGCGCCGAGGTGGCCGAGGCAGGGCCGCACGCACATGCGCTGCTCGCGGAGGCCGACCCTGCGCTTGCCGCCGTCATCCGGCCTTCCGACCGGCAGCGGATCGCGCGGGGGATCGAGGTTTTTCGCGCCACGGGCAGGCCGCTTTCCGCCTGGCAGCAGGACCCCCTCGAACCGCTTGTTTCCGGCCGCATGGCGAAAATCGTGCTCAGGCCGGAGCGGGACTGGCTGCGGGCGAGGATTTCGCGCCGCTTCGACCGGATGATGGAGGAGGGTGCGCTGGAGGAAGCGCGTTTGATGGCGGGCTTCGGGCTCGATCCGTCGTTGCCCGCCATGAAGGCGCTGGGGCTCCGCCCGCTGATCCGCCATTTCGAGGGCGAAATTCCCCGCGAAGAGGCCGTCGAGGCCGGGAAGAGCGAGAGCCGGGCCTATGCGAAACGGCAGGAAACCTGGTTTCGGACGCAGATGATTGCGTGGAAGGGCTTTCTTGCGCAAGATTCGGAAAGACTTAACGGGGAAATCTTTTCGTTTATTGACGATTTGGGGTTGACCCGGTCCTGAGGCGCGGCTAGGTTTCGCGCGCTTTCGGCGGCGATGCGCGGAAAAGGCTTGGGAAACCGGCCCACGCGCGGGGCCGCCTTGTTGTTTTTGCCCTTGGTGGGCGAAGAAGGACCGGAACAATGGCGGCTCAGGAACTGACAGGCGCGGAAATCGTCATCAAGGCGCTGGTCGATCAGGGCGTGGATACGATTTTCGGCTATCCCGGCGGCGCCGTGCTGCCGATCTATGACGCGCTGTTCCAGCAGAACAAGATCCGCCACATCCTCGTCCGCCACGAGCAGGGCGCTGTTCACGCCGCGGAGGGCTATGCGCGCTCGACGGGCAAGCCCGGCGTCGTTCTCGTCACTTCCGGCCCCGGCGCGACCAACGCGATCACGGGACTCACCGACGCCTTGATGGATTCGATTCCACTCGTCTGCCTGACAGGGCAGGTCGCCACCCATCTCATCGGCTCGGATGCCTTTCAGGAGGCCGACACGGTCGGCATCACGCGCCATTGCACGAAGCATAACTGGCTTGTGAAGTCCGCGCCGGAGCTCGCGCGCGTCATGCACGAAGCCTTCTATGTCGCGACGCATGGCCGCCCTGGTCCTGTCGTCATCGACATTCCGAAGGACGTCCAGTTCCAGAAGGCGGAATACACCGTCTCGCCGCATATCACGCACCGCACCTACCGTCCGGTCGTGAAGGGCGATATCGAGAAAATCAAGGAAGCGATCGAACTCATCGCCAATGCGAAGAAGCCTGTCTTCTATACGGGCGGCGGCGTCATCAATTCGGGTCCGGTTGCGAGCCAGCTGCTGCGCGAATTCGTGCGGCTGACGGGCTATCCCATCACCTCGACGCTGATGGGGCTCGGCGCCTATCCCGCATCCGACAAGCAGTGGCTCGGCATGCTCGGCATGCATGGCACCTATGAAGCCAACAACGCCATGCATGATTGCGACGTGCTCATCAATATCGGCGCGCGTTTCGACGACCGCGTGACGGGCAGGCTCGATGCCTTCTCGCCGCATTCGAAGAAGATCCATATCGACATCGACGCCTCGTCGATCAACAAGAATGTCCGTGCCGATGTCGGCATCATCGGCGATTGCGCCCATGTGCTCGAAGACATGCTGCGTATCTGGAAGTCGAAGGCGCGCCGGCCAGACAAGGCGGCGCTTGCCGACTGGTGGAAGCAGATCGACCTGTGGCGCGGCCGCAAGTCGCTCGCCTTCAAGACGAATGACGAGGTCATCAAGCCGCAACAGGCGATCCAGCGTCTCTTCGAACTGACGAAGGGCCGCGAGACCTTCATCACCACGGAAGTCGGCCAGCATCAGATGTGGGCGGCGCAGCACTTCCATTTCGACGATCCGAACCGCTGGATGACGTCTGGCGGCCTCGGCACGATGGGCTATGGCCTGCCGGCCGCCATCGGCGCGCAGATCGCGCATCCGAAGGCGCTGGTCGTCGATATCGCTGGCGAAGCCTCGATCCTGATGAACATCCAGGAGATGTCGACGGCGGTGCAGTTCATGCTGCCGGTCAAGATATTCATCCTGAACAATGAGTATATGGGCATGGTCCGCCAGTGGCAGGAACTGCTCCACGAAGGCCGCTATTCGCATTCCTATTCGGACTCGCTGCCCGATTTCGTGAAGCTCGCCGAAGCCTATGGCGCGACGGGCATCCGGGCCTCGAAGCCCTCCGAACTCGATGCGGCGATCCGGAAGATGATCGACACGCCGGGCCCCGTCATTTTCGACTGCGTGGTCGACAAGTTCGAGAATTGCTACCCGATGATCCCGTCGGGCGCCGCCCATAACGAGATGATCCTGGGCGACGACCCGGAGGGGGCGAGCGTCTCGGAAGAGGGCAAGATGCTGGTCTGACGGCCCGGACAGGGCGGAAACCCCAAAAATAGCTTCCCCCCGGACCCCATACCCACTACAGAGACGCGCATGAAAAAGGACGAACCTATCGAGCGGCACACGATTTCCGTTCTCGTGGACAACGAGGCGGGCGTGCTTGCGCGCGTGATCGGGCTCTTTTCGGGCCGGGGCTACAATATCGAGAGCCTGACGGTCGCCGAAGTGGACCAGGCGGAGCATACGTCGCGGATCACGGTGGTGACGTCGGGCACGCCCATGGTCATCGAGCAGATCAAGGCGCAGCTCGACCGGCTGGTGCCGGTCCACAAGGTGATGGACCTCACCGTCGAGGCGAAAGCGGTCGAGCGCGAGATGGCGCTGGTGAAGGTCGCGGGGTCGGGCGAAAAGCGCGTCGAGGCGCTGCGCCTTTCCGATGCCTTCCGCGCCCGCGTCATCGACACGACGCATGCCTCGTTCGTTTTCGAGGTGACGGGCACGCCGGAAAAGCTCGACGCCTTTATCGGGCTGATGCGCCCGCTCGGGCTGGTTGATGTGTCGCGGACAGGCGTGGTGGCGATCGCCCGCGGTCCAGAAGCGATGTGAATAGAACGATCGGAGCGTGTTTCCCAAAAGTGGCTGCCGGTTTTGGGAAAGAAACACGTTCAGCACCTTAAAGACGGACAAAGGACAAGAGCCATGCGCGTTTATTACGACCGCGACGCGGACGTTAACCTGATCAAGAGCAAGAAAGTCGCCATCATCGGTTATGGCAGCCAGGGCCATGCCCATGCGCTGAACCTGCGCGACTCGGGCGTGAAGGAAGTCGCCGTGGCGCTCCGCGCGGGCTCGGCCACCGCCAAGAAGGCGGAAGGCGAGGGCCTCAAGGTGATGACGGTCGCCGAAGCCGCGAAGTGGGCCGATGTGCTCATGATGCTGACGCCGGACGAGCTTCAGGCCGACATCTATTATGCGGACCTGCATGACAACATGAAGCCGGGCGCCGCGCTTCTCTTCGCGCATGGCCTCAACATCCATTTCAACCTGATCGAGCCCCGCAAGGACATCGACGTCCTCATGGTCGCGCCGAAGGGCCCGGGCCATACGGTGCGTTCGGAATACAAGCGCGGCGGCGGCGTGCCGTCCCTCATCGCCGTCCATCAGGATGCGACGGGCAACGCCCATGACGTCGGCCTCTCCTATGCGTCCGCCAATGGCGGCGGCCGCGCAGGCATCATCGAGACGACCTTCCGCGAGGAATGCGAGACGGACCTTTTCGGCGAGCAGGTCGTGCTTTGCGGCGGTCTCGTCGAGCTGATCCGCGCCGGTTTCGAAACGCTCACGGAAGCAGGCTATGCGCCGGAAATGGCCTATTTCGAATGCCTGCACGAAGTGAAGCTGATCGTCGACCTGATCTATGAAGGCGGCATCGCCAACATGAACTACTCGATCTCGAACACGGCCGAGTATGGCGAATATGTCACCGGCCCGCGCATCATCACGCCGGAAACCAAGGCGGAAATGAAGCGCGTGCTGCACGACATTCAGTCGGGCAAGTTCACGCGCGACTGG
>JAJLKS010000245.1:0-1987 GCA_033838765.1 Alphaproteobacteria bacterium | reverse complement strand
ATAGCTCTCGTATCATCAGGCGCATTTCCGCGACCGGGTCGTAGTTCACATCCCCGGTTGCAAGCGCCTGACGTACATAGTCGTAATAATCGAGCGCCGTACCGTCATGCACGAACCGCGCGGCCTGCCATTGCCTTGCTTCTGAGGTCTCCGTACCGAAGAACTGCTCGTCCGACCAGTCGGCAATCTCGCTGTCCCTTGCGAGCACCACCCGCCCGCCGGTCCATGTCCCGTCGGGACCCTTCGTCGCACCGGCGAGCTTCATCGGCCGCCAGTTCTTGAACCCCGCTCCCATCGGCGCGGACGCGCGCACGAAGCGTTTGCCATAGGAGCCGCGTGTCAAAGTATTGTCGGGATGCGTGTCTATGAAGCGGATGCGCCCCTCGTCATCCACCTTGTAGACGACGGCAACATGCCCGTTCGGATCGTAGATCACCGTGCCGGGCCGGATCGAGCCTCGCGCTATCTTCACGGGATAGAAGTCGAACAATTCGCCGCGCGAGACGTCCGGTGCGAAACGGTACATCGCGCTCGATACGAAATTGTTGACCGTGTTGAGCACCGTTCGCGCATTGGGGAAGGAGCCATCCGCCTGCGCGACGACATCGGTGCGCCGCACGGCGTAATTGCCGTAGCGCGAATACCGCAGATCGTTCGAGGCGCCGATGGGCGCCACCGCACTCACATAGGAAAAGGGCAGCCCGTTCTTCCACGCAAAATAGGCGCGCAGCGCATAGGGCAGATCCGCGCAATCGGCATAGAAGAACATGCCTTTCGGATCGGACGCCCGGTAGATGTTCCACGGCCCTTTCAGGCACTCGTCGAATGTCCGGCAATTGCTCTCGCCGATCGCGGTGACGAATTCGCCGAAGGCGCGCTCGTCGCTGTCCGTCCATGCCGTGCGGACAACCCGCCAGCGCAGTGCTGCCGGCGTTTGGACCAGGGCGGGATCGACAATTTCCCCCCCGCTTGCGACCGGCGCCATCGCCGCCGTTTCGGCACCCCCCGGCTGTGCCATGACCGTCAGCAGCACTGCCGCCGCAGCCCCGCGCCAGAACCTTCCTTGCCTCATTCGCAGAGCCCTCACCGGCTGTCCGTCGCAGCACCCCTGACAATGAATTAACCACGTTCCCCCGCGGCCTGTCCGCAACAGCCCGGCTTTCTTGTTATTTTTATATTGACTTAATTAAGTAAAGCTGGAATATAAACATCATGGAAACATTCGCAGCCCTCGCCGACCCCACGCGGCGCCAGATCGTCGACATGCTCGCAAGTGGTGAACTCGCCGCTGGCGACATTGCACGCCGCTTCGAGATGAGCGCGCCCGCAATCTCCCAGCATTTGAAGGCATTGAAGGCCGCACGGCTCGTGCGCGTCCGCATCGACGCGCAGCGCCGCATCTATTCGCTCGACCCGGAAGGAATCGAAGCCGTGGAGAAATGGCTCGCCAATATCCGCCGCTTCTGGGGTCCGAAACTCGACGCGCTCGAAAGCGCATTGAACGCAGCAGCCGAAAGGGACAGTGAAAATGACCGTAATTGACAAGGCCTGGGGCGAACTGATCGACCGCAATACCGTGCGCTTCGAGCGCCTGCTGCCCGGCCCCATCACGCGCGTCTGGGACTATCTCACCGATGCGAAGCTGCGGGGCACCTGGTTCGCCGGCGGGCCGATGGAACAGCGCGTGGGCGGCAAAATGGACGTCGTTTTCGACAATTCAAATCTCGGCGCCCATCCCGAGCCTGCACCCGCGCGCTTCAAGAAATATGAAGGTCCTTTCGACAGCAAGCATGTCGTGACGATCTGGGAGCCGCCGCACCGGCTCGGCTTCACCTGGGACGACGATATGAACCCGGAAGGCTGCGTCGTCGAAATCGCACTGACGGAAGAAGGCGGCAAGGTCCGCCTTGTCCTCACCCACCGCCGCCTCTCCGGCATCGACGGCGCAATCAACGTCTCCGGCGGCTGGCATATCCACCTGCTCATG
>JAJLKS010000244.1:0-15221 GCA_033838765.1 Alphaproteobacteria bacterium | reverse complement strand
CTGCAGCGCGAGGATGAAAGCATCGCGCTCGAATTCGATGCACGCCGCCGGCACATCGAAAGCATTGCGGCGCGCGCAAGCGGGATGGGCGCAAACGCCGCGGAATAGTTGCAAGCAACTGGATGAAGAAAAAGCGCCGCGCGGATCGTCTCCACGCGGCGCTTTGCCGTTCGGATCTATGCGGCGCGCTTACCAGAGGTCGTGCTTCTGCACCTCGGCGCGGCCGACCACCATGTGATGCACTTCGTCCGGGCCGTCGGCGAAGCGCAGATGGCGCATGTCGGTATACATGTCGGCAAGCGGCGTCCATTGCGAGATGCCGGCGGCACCGTGCATCTGGATCGCCTGATCGATGATGAGGCAGACCTTCTCCGGCACCATCGCCTTCACCGCGCTGACATAGACGCGGGCTTCCTTGTTGCCGAGGACGTCCATCGCCTTCGCAGCCTGAAGCACCGCGAGGCGCATGGCGTTGATCTCGATGCGGGCGCGCGAGATGATCTCGAGATTGCCACCGAGCTTTGCAATCGGCTTGCCGAAGGCTTCGCGCGTGGCCGAGCGCTTTACCATCAGCTCCAGCGCCTTTTCCGCCTTGCCGATCGACCGCATGCAGTGATGGATGCGGCCCGGGCCGAGGCGCACCTGGCTGATTTCAAATCCGCGGCCTTCGCCGAGCAGGATGTTTTCCTTCGGCACGCGCACATTGTTGAAGCGGATATGCATGTGCCCATGCGGCGCATGATCCTTGCCGAAGACTTTCATGGGGCCGAGAATTTCGACGCCGGGCGTGTCCTTCGGCACGAGGATCTGCGACTGCTGCTTGCTGGGCGGTGCATCCGGGCTCGTCTTCACCATGACGATCATGATCTTGCAGCGCGGATCGCCGGCGCCGGAGATATAGAATTTCTCGCCGTTGATCACCCATTCGTCGCCGTCGAGCACGGCGCTGGTGCGCACGTTCTTTGCGTCGGAGCTTGGCACATCGGGCTCGGTCATCGCATAGGCCGAACGGATTTCGCCGTTGAGCAGCGGCTCCAGCCATTTCTTTTTCTGCTCGGGTGTTCCGACACGCTCCAGCACTTCCATGTTGCCGGTGTCGGGCGCGCTGCAGTTAAGGGATTCGGAGGCGAGCGGCGACTTGCCGAGTTCGACGGCGATATAGGCATAATCGAGATTGGTGAGGCCGGAGCCGATTTCGGAGTCGGGGAGGAAGAAGTTCCAGAGGCCCGATTCCTTTGCCTTGTTCTTGGCGCCTTCCAGCAGTTCGAGCTGGCGCGGATGCCAGGACCAGCGGTCGGTCTTCTCGTCGTTCAGGCGGAAAAATTCTTCGGTGATCGGCTCCACATTTTCCGCAATGTGCTTCTGCACAGCCGCCATCAGCGGCCGCGCCTTTTCCGACATGGCGAGTTGAAACAGGTCCTGGTTGATGTCCGACATAAAGTCCATCCGCTCCTTGTGATATTCATTGTTGATTCCGGCAGGGTAACGCGTCCAGCCGCTGGGCGGTATCCATTGTGACGGGCGGCGGTGAGGTTTTGTGCGCTGGATCTGCTCTTTTGCAGCGCAGCAAGGCCTGTGATAATGGCATGCCAAGAGTTTGATGACGCGAGGGCAGGCATGAGCGGGACAGGCGAAAAGAGCGCAGGCGGGGCCAGGCGGGACCAGCCCTGGATTTTCCGCACCTACGCAGGCCATTCCACGGCCAAGGCCTCGAACGAGCTTTACCGGACGAACCTCTCGCGCGGCCAGACGGGCCTTTCCATCGCCTTCGACCTGCCGACGCAGACCGGCTATGACAGCGACCATGTGCTGGCGCGGGGCGAAGTCGGCAAGGTCGGCGTTCCCATTTCCCATATCGGCGACATGCGCGCGCTCTTCGAGGGCATTCCCCTCGAACAGATGAACACGTCCATGACGATCAATGCGACGGCGCCCTGGCTGCTCTCGCTCTATATCGCGGTGGCGGACGAGCAGGGCGCGGACCGCGCGAAGCTTCAGGGCACGGTCCAGAACGACATCATTAAGGAATATCTCTCGCGCGGTACTTACGTGTTTCCGCCGGCGCCTTCGATGCGGCTTCTGACAGACGTCATTTCCTATACCTACCGGGACGTGCCGAAGTGGAACCCGACCAATGTCTGCTCCTACCATCTGCAGGAAGCGGGCGCGACGCCGGTGCAGGAACTGGCCTTTGCGCTCGCAACTGCGATCGCGGTTCTCGACCGCGTCAAGGCGGGCGGGCAGGTGCCGGAAAAGGAATTTCCGCAGGTCGTCGGCCGCATCAGCTTTTTTGTCAATGCCGGTGTGCGCTTCATCACCGAAATTGCGAAGATGCGCGCTTTTGTCGATCTCTGGGACGAAATCTGCCGGACGCGCTACGGCGTCGAAGATGCGAAGCTTCGCCGCTTCCGCTATGGCGTGCAGGTGAACTCGCTGGGGCTCACCGAACAGCAGCCGGAAAACAACGTCTATCGCATCCTGCTGGAAATGCTCGCCGTGACGCTGTCGAAGAATGCGCGCGCGCGTGCGGTGCAGCTTCCGGCGTGGAACGAGGCGCTCGGTCTGCCGCGTCCCTGGGACCAGCAATGGTCGCTGCGCGCGCAGCAGATTCTCGCGTTTGAAAGCGACCTTCTGGAATATGAGGACATCTTCGACGGCTCGAAGGTCATGGATGCAAAGGTCGAGGCGCTGAAGGCGGAAGCCCGCGAAGAGCTTCACCGCATCGAGGAAATGGGCGGCGCGGTGGCCGCCGTCGAAAGCGCCTATATGAAGGAGCGCCTCGTTGAGTCCAATTCCGCGCGCCTTGAAGAGATCGAGGCGGGACGGCAGGTCGTGGTCGGCGTCAACAAGTATGAGGAATCCGCGCCTTCGCCGTTATCGACCGGCGCGGGCTCGATCCATGTCGTCGATCACGGCGTCGAGGCCGAACAGATTGCGGCGCTCAAGGAATGGCGCGAGTCGCGCGATGCCGCTGCCGTGGAGGCCGCGCTGGCCGATCTGCGCGCCGCCGCAAAAGACGGGCGTAATATTATGGAGCCCTCCATCGTCTGCGCGAAAGCGGGTGTTACCACCGGTGAATGGGGAACGGCGCTGCGCGAGACCTTCGGCGAATATCGCGCGCCGACAGGCGTTTCGCGCGCCGCGCGCAATGCGCCGGGCGATCTCGACCGTGTGCGCGAAATGGTCAATGCCGTTTCGGCGAAGCTCGGCCGCCGCCTCAAGTTCCTGGTCGGCAAGCCCGGCCTCGATGGCCATTCGAATGGCGCAGAGCAGATTGCCGTCCGCGCGCGCGACAGCGGCATGGATGTCGTCTATGAGGGCATCCGGCTCACGCCGGAGCAGATCGTGAAGGCGGCGCAGGACGGCGAGGTCCATGTCGTCGGCCTCTCCATTCTCTCGGGCAGCCATGTTTCGCTGGTCGAAGATGTGATGCAGCGGATGCACGAGGCGGGCGTCGGCCACATCCCCGTCGTCGTCGGCGGCATCATCGCCGCCGATGACGAGGAAAAGCTCCGTGCCGCAGGCGTTGCCGCGATCTATACGCCCAAGGATTTCCAGATCAACGACATCATGGTCGAAGTCGTCCGTCTCGTGGACTACAATACGGACGAGGCGGCGTGAAGGGTGCTCTGGCCGTTGCCGCTTCATTGGGCGCGGCCCGCAAACGGATCACATTCTCGCCATATTCCCATAATGTTTCCGCCGCATTGGAGTCCTCCAATGGCACAGTTGAAGATGTACCCGGCTGGGTAACGGGCGGCGGTCCTGAGAACATGATTTGAATATCTCCCGGCTTTACAGGACTCCGCATCCGCTGCCCCGACTGTTAGAGTTAAAATCAGTTTAAAACGGGGTGCGTGAGACAAAGGGGCTGCTGATGAGCAACGGTTTCGACTCCACGAACGGGCAAGGCCCGGCGCAGACGGACAAAGGCCAGACCGCCTGGTCCTATGGCCGCAACGCAGAGCCCCTTCCCGAACTTCACGTCTTCTCCCGGCTTTCCGAGCTCGATGCGGCCTATGCCGCAGAGCTTGCCCGCCGCCGCGCAAGGCAGGAGACGCTGGAGCGCGAAATCGCCGAACTGGCCAAGCGACTTGCCGCGCCGCTTGACGGTGTGAGCGAGGAAGCGCCGAAGAAAAAGGGCTTCTTCAGCCGGAGGGCGAAGGCATGACCCAGGGCATCTCCCTTCTCTCCGAAGACGCGCGCGCGCAGATCAGCCGTAACTATGTCGCGAGCGAGCGGCAGGCGCGGTTTGCGAGCTTCTATTTCCTCACTTTCGTCACGGTCGCGCTTGTTGCCATCGGCGCGCTGATCGTCGACTACATGATCGTCAGCGAATTCTGGACGCGCGCGCTTGCCAATGAATTCCTCGAATTGCCGGGCGCGCTCGGTTCTTCCGTCGCATTCAAATCGATGCAGGTGCTGTTTGCGACGGTTGCGGCGCACATCCTTTACGAACAGCTCAGCGCTTTCGGCAAGGCCGTGTTCGTGCGCATCGTCTTCATTCTTGCGCTCACCATGCTGCTCGGAGTCGGTGTGCTTCTGGCCTTGATGTCGCTGCCGAACGGCATTGCCGCGACGGGCGACGGCTCCGTCGGCTCCTCGCTCGGCAATGCGCTGGCGGGGCTTGGGATTTCGACCGACGCCACCCAGGAAACGCAGCGCGCCGCGAGCGAGATCGACCAGATGCGCGATTGGCAGCCCATGGCCTGGCTCGCATCGCTCGGCATTGTCTTCCTTGTCGTCACCGGCGTTGCCGCGCTCTGCGTCCATTACGCGGTCGACTCGCTCCGCCGCGTTTTTCATGCACGCGATTTCCGGCACCGCCGCACGGCGATGGAGCGTCTTTCGGCACTCGAAGCCGAGTATGACAGCAACCGTCATGCGCTTTCCGAAATGGAGGGGCCGGAAAACCGCCGTCACCTCCTCTGGACGGGGCTCATGCGCGAATGCCGCTTCTATGAGCAGGGGCTCGAGGAAGCGCGGCGCAAGGGCGATACGCTCGGTCAGACGTCGCGCGGCTTTCTTGGCCGCCGCAAGGAGGTCGCACTCAATGGCGCGGCCACGTCCTTCCGCGACAAGCTCAAGGTTTGCGAGGATTCGCGCCATCTCGGCCGCTATGAAAAACTCTTCGACGAATGGTGGGAGCGCCGCTCGCGCAATGCGATGAAGGCTGGCCCTGCCCGGCTTGAGGCTATCCGCGAGCCGATCGGCGAGCTGTTGCCGCCGCGCGGCAGCGCGCGCCGCATCCCCATCGGCACGGCGGGAGAGTGAAGCGCATGCGCCGCCTGCCTGGCCTGATTCTCGTTTGCGGTTTTCTCGCGGGCGTCTCCGCCGCGCATGCGGCCGATGCGTCTGCAACGCCACAGACCGTCGTGATCGGGCTCGATATCTCGAAGAGCAATCCGCTGGTCGAGGACTCCGCCTATGCGGCGCGCGTTGCCAAGCGTCTAACCGGCGAGATCGACAAGCTGCCGGTGCGGTCCCGCCTCATGGTGCGCACGTTCGGAGCTTATGATTCAAGCGCCAATCCGCTCAAGATAGACGAGGTGATTTCAGCCCGCGCGCGGCCTGAAACGGTCGCTGAGGGTGTTTCCGCGCTTGTCGCCGCCATGCCGCAGCTTGTGGCTGAAGGCAAGCTCGAGGCGCAGGACTGGACCTACATCTTGTCCTTCATGGAAACAATGTCGCATCAGGTCGATTGCACGGCAGGTGACGTGCGGTTCATCCTGCTGACGGATGGCTTCGAGGACTCGGAAGAGGCGCGGCTTCGGCGTGGCGGAACGCTGCCGTCGCCGCAGCCGATCTTTGCCGGCTGCAACGAGTTGATGATGCTCGGCGTCGGTCAGGGCGGCGGCAGCCCGGCAGTCACGGCGCGTGCCCGCGAACAATGGGAATCATGGGCGAAGGCGGCCGGTTTCTCGCGGTTCACTGGCCTCTACGACTGGTGATTTCCTCCCGGTTTTGACGCGGCTCGGGTGCGGGCGTAGTGTCCGCGCCGATCCATCCCCGCCGTCCGGACATTTCCATGGAAGTCGCACTACCGCTTGTCCTGCCGATTTTCGGCATCATCGCCATCGGCTATGCGGGCGCGCGCTCCAAACTCATCAGCCAGTCCGGTGTCGACGGTCTCGACACCTATGTCTTCACATTCGCCATGCCCATCCTGCTGTTCCGCAATCTCGCGGGGACGGAGTTTCCAGCGGCTTTGCCCTGGGGCTTATGGATTTCCTATTACGGCGCAATGCTGGCCGTGTGGGCCGCAGGGTCGCTCATCGCGCTCTTTATTCTGCGGCGCCCGGCTGCCGACAGCGTCATGCTCGGCTTCGGCTGCGGGCAGGGCAATACGATCATGCTGGGCCTGCCGATCATTCTCACGGGCTTCGGTCCGGAGGCGGGCACGCCGGTATTCCTGATCCTCGCCTTTCACGGGATCATTCTCTTCACCATCGCCACATTCCTGCTGGAGCTGACGCGCGCCCGCGAAGGAGAGGACGCGCCGAGCTTCGCGGCAATCCTCAAGGAAGGGCTAAACAACACGGCGCGCAATCCCGTCATCATCGGCATTGTCTGCGGCGTGATCTATGGCCAGCTTGGCGTTCCGCTGCCCGGCATCGTCGATACATCGCTTGAAATGGTCGCGCGCTCGGCAATTCCCTGCGCTCTGTTCGTTCTCGGCGCCATGCTGACGCGTTACAGCATCCGCCGTTCGGTGGGCGCCGCGTCGGTTACGACATTCTTCAAGCTCACGGTGCATCCCGCGCTCGTCTTTGTGATGACGCAATATGTGTTCGGGCTGGAGCCGCTCTGGGTAACGGCGGCGACGCTTCTTGCCGCCATGCCCACCGGTGTCTATTCCTCGATCCTCGCCAACCGGTATCAGGCCGCACCGGGTGCTGCATCGAGCACGGTGGTGCTTTCGACAGGGGTGAGCCTTGTCACGCTCACCTTCCTGCTCGGCTGGTTCCTCGGCGGCTAGTCGCCGCCCGCCGCCATCACGATCTTGTGCTTCAGCCCACGCGGCGCGGTGAGACGGAACGTGTCCGGACGTGTGAAGAGGAAGTCGAGCGGTGTTTTCGCAACGACCTTGTATCCGATGATCGGTGAAATCACGGCGACGGTCGTGGCGATCAGAGTGATGAAGTCTCCATTTTCAAATCCGAGTTTGACGAGTGCCATGCGCGTTGCGGCCATGGGCAGGAAGAAGGAGAGGAAAATATAGAGCGAGTGCTTGCCGACGAAGGTGAGCGGTGCGGCCAGGTTTCTCGACGCCGCTATGGAAACGAGCATGATGGCGGCGCCCGCGCCGGCAAAGCCCATCAAAAGCTCGAAACCGCGAATATCGACAAGCCGCGAAAGCACGACGGCGGCGAGCGAGGCAAGCAGGGCCGCCGAGAGTGCGATGGCCTTCGCCGGCCAGGCGCGCGCCCAGTCGGCAAGTTCGAATATCTGCCGCGCGCCATAGACGCCGAGCACGAACCAGATGAAACGCCAGGCGAATTCGTCGATGAGCATCCAGCCTGTGTCGAGGCGCAGGAAGTAAAGTGCCGTGGCAAAGAAAATTACATAGGCAGGGCGCGCGCTGCGCAGCAGGCGCATCGCACAGAAGAACATGGCCAGCGAATAGATGAACCAGAGCACGGCGAAGGGCTGGATCGGGATCATCAGCAGGTCGATATAGGTGACCTTCCAGGGGCCGTCATGCGGGATAACGATTTTCAGCCCGATCTGGATGACCGACCAGAGCACGTAGAAATAGGCAAAATGGACGATCTTGCCGTCCACGAACTTGCGAAGGTCGCCGTAAAGGGCCTTGTAGGCGAAAAGTCCGGCGACGAGGAAGAAGAGCGGCATGCGGAAGGGCTTGGCGAGTTCCGCGATCGTACCGAAAATCGGCGGCAGGTAGCCGACGGCGTTCTGAACACCGAAGGTCGTGTGCTCCATGACGACCAGAATGATGGTCAGGCCTTTCGCGGCATCGATCCAGTCGATGCGCGATTTCGGTACAGAGGGTGTCTCGATGGTCGCCATGGGGGGCTCCGAGGGCTCGAAAAGATACGGTTTTGTCCCTGAAAGGGATGAAACCTCTGGTTCGAGTTCTACGGAGCATGTTTCGCGCCAGCGTCTCCCCCGCGGGCAATCATGGTTAAAGACCAATGAACCGGCGGATATCGGCCGGCGTCTTTCCCGCGGCGCGCAATTCGCGCAGTCCTATATCCTTCGCGCTCTTGGAGAGCCTCCGGCCTGTCTCATCGCGGATCAGCCCGTGGTGGTGATAGCGGGGCTCGGGAAAGCCGAGCAGAACTTGCAGGATGCGGTGGATATAGGTCGCGGGAAATAGATCCTGTCCGCGGGTGACGATCGTTACGCCCTGCAGTGCATCATCGACCGTTACCGACAGGTGATAGCTTGTCGGCACATCCTTGCGGGCAATCACGACATCGCCAAACAGCTCGGGCGCGATGGCGAGCAGGCCCTTGTCTCCGCGTGTGCTTGCACCTTCTTCGGTGAAAGTGACCGGTCCGCCATTGATGCGTTCCGCTTCCGACTTCGCCTTTTCCATGTCGAGCCGCCAGGCGTAGGTCCTGCCTTCCCACATCAGCCGGTTCAGCGTCTCGCGCGGAATGTCCTTGTAGATGCCGGGATAGAGGGGCGCGCCGTCCGGGTCTGCCGGCCAGTTGCGCGGCGCGATGCCGCTTTGCGCGATTGCGTCCTGGATTTCCTTGCGCGTCGCAAAGCAGGGATAGACAAGACCCATCTCGCGCAGGCGCTTCAGGTGACGCTCATATTCGGCAAAATGCTCCGACTGACGACGTACCGGCTCTTCCCACTCGAGACCGAGCCAGCGCAGATCTTCATAGATCGCCTGTTCATATTCCGGGCGGCAGCGGCCGGTATCGATGTCCTCGATTCGCAGCAGAAAGCGCCCGCCAATGCGTCTGGCCATATCGAACGCAAAGAGTGCGGAATAGGCATGGCCGAGATGGAGCCATCCATTCGGGCTCGGAGCGAAACGGAGCACCTGCATCCCGCTTTTTCATCCTGTGTGAAACTGCTGATAGGCTGGTGCGAATTGATAGCGCGCGGCGCGGTGCTGCGAAAGGGGAGAGAGACATGAGTCTGACTGGACCGATGGTAGCGGCGGCAAGCGGCAAGGCGAAGCAGCTTGTGATCCTCTGTCATGGCTATGGCTCGGACGGAAACGATCTCATTGCGCTTGCGCCTTTCTGGCAGCAGCTTTTGCCGGATGCGGATTTCCTCTCGCCCAATGCGCCGCAGCGCTGCGATGGCAACCCGATGGGGTATCAATGGTTCCCCATCACGAGGCTCGATCCGGCGGAGATCGCCGCGGGTGTTTTGGGCGCCGCGCCCCTCCTTGAAGCCTTCATTTCGGGGCAACTCGCGGCACGCGGGCTCGATGCCTCGCAGCTCGCGCTGGTCGGCTTCAGTCAGGGCACCATGATGGCCCTTCATGTCGGCCTGCGAATGACGGCGCCACCTGCCTGCATCGTCGGTTTTTCCGGCGCGCTCGCCATGCCCGAGCGCCTGCCGCAGGACATCCGGTGCCGTCCGCCGGTGCTCATGGTGCATGGAGAGGTGGACGACATGCTGCCAGTCACGCGCATGTATATGGCCGTTCAGGCGCTGGGAGCGGCTGAAGTGCCCGTCCAATGGCATGTTTCGCCGGGGCTTGGCCACAGCATCGACCAGACCGGGCTTGAGCTTGGCGGCCGTTTCATTGCCGATGCCTTTGCCGGACGTCTCAACGGCCCATGACTGGCAGCTTCACAAACCCGTCGCACCATATATAGTAATCTCAGGTCTGAAGGAGGCCTGCCGTTGTTGGCGGCCTTCGGCTTCAGGAGGGTGGCGTGCACGGATCGTTTGCCACGCCGGATGCTTGTCCGGCCCTTGTGTTGAATGCGGATTACAGGCCGCTCAGCTATTACCCTCTCTCGCTCTGGTCCTGGCAGGACACGATCAAGGCGGTTTGCCTCGATCGCGTGAACATCGTTTCCTCCTATGACACGCTGGTGCGCTCGCCCAATTTCGAAATGCGGCTGCCGAGCGTCGTTTCGCTCAAATCCTACATAAAGCCTGCGCGGTTTCCCGCCTTCACGCGTTTCAACCTGTTCCTGCGCGACCGTTTTACCTGCCAGTATTGCGGCGCGCGGCACGAACTCACTTTCGATCATGTGATCCCGCGCTCGCGGGGCGGTCAGACGACGTGGGAAAATGTCGTAACGGCCTGCGCGCCCTGCAATCTGCGCAAGGGCGGCAAGATGCCGAAGCAGGCAGAGATGCACCCGATGCAGGCGCCATATCGTCCGTCCGTCGGCGATCTGCACAAGAACGGCCGGGCATTCCCGCCGAACTATCTGCATGAAAGCTGGCAGGACTATCTCTACTGGGACAGCGAGCTGGAGCCGTAGGTTCAGGCCTTCTCGGAAATCCTGATCGCAATGCGGCAGGCGGCCTTGATCGCCCCGGAGAGCAGCGGATAGGCGGGCGCTTCCTTCGCACCGGAGGCGATCGCCTCGTCGCGGTGCTCGATTTCCTCAAGCCGGAACTTCTCGATCGTGTCGCGGAGCGGCTTTTCCTGCTCGCCAAGCTGGTCGAGGCGTTCGATCTGAGAGCGGTAATGCTCGTCGATCACTTCCTCCACGGCAGCCGTGCAGGCATGGGCGGCCTTTTCGCCGAGGAGGGCGGTTGCGGCGCCAAGAGCGAAGCCTGCCACATGCCACACCGGCGCAAAGGCGGTCGGCCGCACGCCGCGCTCGTTCGCGATCTCGTTGAAGCGGGCGAGATGCAGTTCCTCGTCCTTCGCCATGTGTTCGAGCCTTGCGACAAGCTCTTCCTTCCCCGGCACATTGCGCAGCACGGCAAGCTGGCCCGAATAGATGCGCACAGCGCCATATTCGCCTGCGTGATCGACGCGGATCATTTCCTCGATTTCCGATGCGCGCGCCCGACCGGGCTGTGCCGACAGGCGCGCCGCGCCGCTATCCGCCTTGCTGCTCATCAGGCTTCTCCTCTGCTCTCACGGAAATAGCGCCAGAGCGGCAGCGCGGAAAGGGCGGCAAGCGCGAGGGTGATGAGAAAATTGAACCCGGCAAGCGAAATGCCGAACAGCGTCCATGCCGCTTCGTCGCAGCGGGGCGGCTTCACACCCCGGTCGAGCGCCGCCTGCAGCTCCTGCAGCGAGCCAGCGACATTGCCGCCGACCGAGGCGCAATCCTCGGGACCCGCCCACCAGCGATATTCGACACCCATGTGGTGAAAGGAGATGCCTGCTCCCCAGAGGTAGAGCGCAGCACAGAGGCCGAGGAAGAAGAGGACCAGAATCCCGATATTCGCCTCCCGGGAGAGGATGCCCGCGATCAGCGCCGCGCCCATTGCGTAGTAATGCGGCTGGCGCCCGTCCAGGCAGAGCGCACAGGGGATATAGCCCAGAACATGCTCGAAAAAGAGCGCACCGCCGATCGTGGCTGCGCTTGCCGCGAGCAGGATCCAGGGAATGGCGTTCGATGGCAGGCGGTCCAGCATGGATTTATTCAATCATGGAGGGTGCGGGCTTGTCCCGTGGCCCTTGGTCGCGTTGCAGCTTTGCCATCATAGTGAAACTTTCAACTCGAGTAAGGCCGAGGATGCGAATTTCGGATGCAGGGAACCCAGGTTTGTACCTATGCTCTGCGCGCTCGAGGGAGATACTGGGAGGGGACGGGCATGAATTCCGGGGCCGGGCAATCTATCCTGCTGGTCGAGGACGATCATCTTGTGGGGGCGGCGCTCAAGGAAATGCTCGGCGCCCTGGGCTAAAGCGTGATCGATGCCGAGGACGGGAAATCAGCGACGGATATCATCGAGAGCGCTTCGCCGATCGACGTTCTCCTGACCGATCTTGCGCTGCCGGGCTCCATTTCCGGGATTTCGGTCGTTAAGAGTGCGGCAGCACACCGGCCGGGTATCAGGAAGATATTGATGTCGGGTTTTCTAACCGATGAAAGCGCGAGCGAGGTCAACCATCTCGGCGATGTGACGCTGCTGCCAAAGCCGTTCACATTGCGCCAGCTTCGGGATGCGCTGCAGGGCGCGTCCTGAGCGAGGGTCAGAAATTCGCCGCGAGCCATTCGACCGGGTCGGCCTTGCCGGTCTGCGGCCTTATTTCGCGATAGAGCAGGGCACCGGGCGCTCCCGGGAACATGCCGATCAGCGCATCGGGCTTGCGCGATGCAATGCGGCCGAGCATTGCACCGCGACCGATCGCTTCGCCGCGCGTTACGTCGATTTCGCCGAAGCCGGCCAGTACGATGTGATTTCCCCGTGCATCGAGCAGGATTATCGTGCCGCCATATCCGGCAAAACTGCCGGCAAAGACGACCTCGCCTGCGAGGGGCGTTTCGATGCGGCAATGCGGCGGCACCTCCAGGGCGATGCGCGCGTCCCGGTTTGCACCTTCCGCGGCAAAGTGGACGCCTCGCTGGCGCTCAAGACGGCTGCGGCCGGGCTGAAAATTCGCCGCGCCGAGCACGCAGGCGGCTTCCGGCCTTGCAAGGGGGAGGGCCTTTGTGGACGCGGCGACCGTCCCGGAGCTGCCGCGCCGCGGTTTGTCTTCAGCGGGTCGCGCAAGGGGGCGGGGAACCGTGCGGTAGGCCCCCGGCGCCGGATCGTGCGCGATCGCCGGCGGGCTTGCATGCAGCACGGTGAAAAAATCTTCGCAGCCGGGCAATGCATGCCAGCCGCCGGAATTCGTCCGCAGGCAATCGGCAAGATTGTCCGGCAAGGTGCCGGCCGCTGCGCCTGCCGTCCCCGATGCGGCAAATGCCGCAATCAGGGAGAGCAGGCACAGGCCCCAGGCCGCCGGCTTCAACTCGCAAGTCTCTGGTTTTGCGCCCAGCCCGCGTCCGAACGCCCAAGCGCGCTGTATAGGGCAGTCGCGAAATCCTTGCGCGTGAAGGGTTTTGCAAGCGTAACCGTTGCACCGAGCATCTCGGCGCTGCGCAGCGAATTGAATTCGGGCAGTAGAACGCTTCCGCCCGACATGGCGATAACGGGCAGGAAAGGCAGGTTTTTCCGGACATAGCGAACCAGCTCGATACCGTCGCCGTCCGGCATGAAGATATCCGTGACGAGCAGGTCCGGTGTCCAATCCTTCAGCATTTCGACGGCTGCCGCGCCGTTCCTCGCCTCAACAACTTCAAGCCCCGCCGCCTTGAGAAACTCACAGACGATGAAACGTACGCCGACATCGTCATCCGCAACCAGTACAGTACACATTTCGCTCTCCGTGGTTTTTCGAGCGTCCCCTGAAATTCACCGTAGCGTGGGAATTTCGGACCGGCATGCGTGATTCGGTCGGTTTACAACGGTCCTTTCGAATGGCGGGCCCATACTTTCGTATGCATCCACTATACGAATGGCGAGGTAGAGTTCTCCGCGTACATACTTTTCCGAATCCAGCGATTCAGGCGTTCTTAACCGTGCAAATCGTTTCTTGAGGGGCAACAAGGCGAGCCTCTTCCGGCATTGAAATGTGCCTCGCCCGCCAGCCTCAGAAACAGGAGCACATCCAGATGAGCCCCTATGCCGCGTTGAAAAATCTTATGCCCGGTTCGGACCCCGACGCTGAAATCGATCGCATGAACACGCCTTCCGCGCTTGTTCTGAGCACTGTGATGCTTTGCGTCATTATCGCAGGCATTGCGCTTGTTTCGGTCACGACGTCTCCCTTTGCGGGTCTTGGCCCTGTGTCGCGTGCTTCGGCGTCGATCCTGCCGCAGGTGATGCATACGGGCAGCCTCGCGAAGCTCGACAAGCGCGGCGGAGCCTACCGGCTGGAGGCATTTCCGGGGCATGCCGTGGCAACGCGCTCGGAAGCGACGATGACCGGCCTGCGCAGCTTTGTGCTGACCGGCGAAGACGAGTTCCGCATCGGCTGGGAAAAGTCGATCGACGCCTTGCGGGCCGATGTAAGCCGGTTGCGGCAGGCATCAAGCGGCTGGTCCGATGGCGAGAAGCTTCGCAGGCTGAGCGATCTTGAGCGTCATCTGCAAATTCTGCTTGAAGAGCAGGAGCGTGTCGCCGCGCTCACGATGAGCGGGAATCGCTATCCCGGCGTCCGGCTCTACTCGGAAGATATCCGCCCGCGCCTCACGGAGGCGCAGACGCGGTGCGCAGGCCTGATCGATGTGCTGCTGGCCCGTCCGGGCGGCGGGCCTGCCGGTGCGGTGGATGCCCTTGCGAAAATGCGTCTTGCGCTCAAGAATGTGTCGGCGGACATGGCCGACTTCGTGGTGCAGGGCAGCGGCATTTCCAGCGATGCCATGACGGCTTCCATCGTCGAGCTTGAAGTGTCTGCGACGAAGCTTGGCGAGGAATTGCAGGGCATGCGCCCTGAAGATGCGGAAGCGGCCAGGCAGCTTCTCGATGCGGTTTCGGCACTTGCCGGTCCGATGGACAATGTCGTTGCGCTTCGTGGCGCGGCCCAGTGGGATTTTGCGCGGTTCACCTTCGATGAGAAGGTCATTCCGCGTTTTCATGAGTTTGCCGCCGTTCTGAAGCATCTGAGCTGAACGGCATTGGAAAGCTGATCATCATGAGCGGGACGCAGGGAGAAGAACTGGATCTGGTGCGCAGGTTTGCCCGGCTTCTCGCGCATGACGCAAACAATCTGACGGGTACGATCCTTGTTCTCTCCGAGCTGCTCGCGATGGCGGAACTGGCGACGCCGGAGCGGACTGCGGATATCGCTGCGAAAATCCGCAAGGCGTGCTGGCATCTTCAGGTGAAGATCAACCAGCCGGTGGCGGTCGATCATCTGGTTTCATCCGCGCGTGGCCGCATCAATTCAGGCTCGGTCGCTGAAATCCTCCGGGATCTCGCTACTTCGCTTGCACCGAAGAAGGCCGCCATTCGCGTCGTGGCACCCGAGCTCGGCGTTACCTCTGCGGGGACGCCGCTGCTTTATGCGATCGTCATTTTCAATCTCCTGCGCAATGCCATCGACGCGCTTGGCGAGCGCGCGGGGGAAATCGTTGCAAGCATGTCCGTCTGCGGAGGCGCAGATATGGCGGCTGAAGGCGTGCTGACTTGCCGTGGTGAGCTGGAGGCGAAATGCAGCTATCTGAGGCTTTCGGTCGAGGATACGGGCGATGGACCGGCAAGCGATGTAGCGGATGCGATCTTCGTGCCCTTTGTCAGCTCCGACAGGTCCGGGCGCA
>JAJLKS010000243.1:0-7444 GCA_033838765.1 Alphaproteobacteria bacterium | reverse complement strand
TCGACTTCCATGCTGTCGCATCTGGCGGCGAAGCGGATATTTCCACCCGGGATGCGCTGGAGCGTCGACAATATGTGGAGCGATGCGCCGATGGAGCAGCTGCTGCCGGGCATCCGGCGCATTGCCGATACGCTGCCGCCTATGCCGAGCCATGTGCTTATGCTGAGCTGGCATCCCCCTGCTGCTCGGCAGGAAATGGCCTTTTCAGTGGAAGCGAAGAATTATCTCGCGCTCTACGGTGAGTGGAAGCACGAAAAGGACGACGAGAAATACGCAAACTGGGCAACCGGACATATGCAGTCCATGTCGTCATTTGCGAAAGGCATTCAGCTTGCCGATGAGAATCTTGCCCGCCGTCCGGCTCGTTTCATGTCGGATGCGCATATGGCGCGGCTTGATGCGATCCGCGCATCCTACGATCCGGAAGGCCGCTTTCACTCATGGAGAGGGCGGATCGATGCCGCGCCTGCAACAGGCGCGGGCTGAGACCTACTCCGCCGCTTCGGCGAGCGTCCGCTCGGCAAAGAGATGCGCGGCGGGAGTGAGCCCGGCGATGGCATCGGTCGCGAGGATCACGGCGGCGGCCGTCCATGCCGGCTTTTCGGCCGGCCAGGCGACATCGTCCGCAAACTGGTAGCCCATCCAGTAGGCGCCGCAATCGGCCTTCCACTGATGCTGCCATGAGAGCATGGCTTCCGCCTCGCGGCGTTGCCCGGCAACGAGCAGCGCCATGGTCAGTTCCGCGCTTTCGGCCACCGTCACCCAGGGCTGGTCCAGCACGCAGCGGCAGCCTTTTCCTTCGGCGACGAAAATGTACCTCTTGGCGGCGAGGCGCTTGCGCGCCGCCTAGCCGGTGATGACGCCTGCGAGCACCGGGTAATACCAGTCCATCGAATAGCGGTCCTTCGGTTCCCATGTGCGGTCGAAGCGGTGCGGCTTGTCGCGCAAGGCTTCGCCGAGTTTCGCGCGCGCTTCCATGAAGTGGCGGGAAGGGTGGCCCAGTTCGCGCGCAATCTGCGCGGCGCATTCGAGGCTCTTGTAAATCGACGAGCAGCCGGTCACGAGCGCGTCGTCCTCCGGCGTGTGCGGGTCCGCCGCCGCCCAGCGAATGTCGCCATGCTCGCTCTGATGCGCGAGCACGAAGCCGATGGCGGCTTCCACATGCGGCCAGATGTCCTTCAGCCATTTGCGGTCGCGGGTGATGAGGTAATGGTGCCAGGCGCCGGTTGCGATATAGGCGGCGAAGTTCGTGTCGCGGATCGGGTGGCCTGCGTCCTTTTCCTCGCCGGTGAAGCGCTGTTCATCTTCGTCGAAGGGCACGGCGGAGCCGAGCTGACCCCACCACGAACCGTCCTTCAACTGCGTTTCAGCAAGATAGCGGAAGGCGCGGCGTGCATGATCGATCTCGCCGAGTACGGTGAGGCCCATGGCCGCTTCCGTGTGGTTCCAGGGGTCCACGACGCCGCCGTCATACCAGGGGATCGCGCCATTATCGCGCTGCAGTTCGAGAATGCGCGCGCGCGAGCCGTCGAAGAACTTTTCAGGCGGGCGGTCGCCCCAGGTGAGATAGGCCATGCGCTCAGGCTGCTCCCTTCTGGAAGTAGAGAACGACGCTCTTGCCCATCAGCGGCCCGGCGATTTTTTCAAGCGTTCGGGTGAGCCAGGGGCCCTGCAGGATGTCCCATTCGAGGAAGCGCTTGTAGAGATTGACGAGTTTCACATCCTCCCGCTTCACGCCGACGGCGCATTTCAGCCACCAGTATGGCGAATGAAGCCCATGCGCGAAATGGCGATGGAAGAAGGAGAGGCCGCGGCTTTCGACAGCGCCTTTCAGTTCTCCCTCGCGGAAGATGCGGACATGGCCGCCCGGCTCGTTGTGATAGTCGTCGGAGAGCGCCCAGCAGACCCATTCCGGCCAGAAGCGGGGCACACTGACGGCCAGCGTGCCGCCTGGCTTCAGGATGCGGTTGATCTCGTTCAGCGCCTGACCGTAGTCGGGAATATGCTCAAGAACCTCCGAGCACAGCACCTTGTCGAAGCTCCGGTCGGGGAAGGGGAGCGAAAGCGCATTGCCGACGGTGAGCGAGAAGGAGCGCTTCGTCTCCGGGTCCATGTCCGGGCATGAGCCGAAGCCCTCGCGCGTGCGGCGCACATCCTCGAAGCCCAGGTCGAGACCGACCACATTGCATTGCGAGTGGTAGTACATGGCATGTACATGCCGTCCCGCGCCGCAACCGAGGTCGAGCGCGCGTTGGCCGTCCTTAAGCCCGAGCACGTTCAAGTCGATTGTCTGCATCTGCTATCGTCTGCCTGTAAACGTCCACACATTCGCGCGCTGCGCGTTCCCATTTGAATTTCGCGAGAATACGCTCGCGTCCGGCCTGTCCGTATCGCGTGCGCATCTCGGGGTCGTCGAGCATTGCGCCGATCGCTTGCGCCAGCGCCGGCGGATTGGAGTGTTGCACCACGATGCCGGCATCGCCCACGACTTCCGGCAGCGAGCCGCCATTGGTGGCGATCACCGGCGTACCGCAGGACATGGCCTCGCCGCAGGGAAAGCCGAAGCCTTCATAGACCGACGGCGAAACGGCAATCGTCGCCTCGTTGTAGATGCGGGTGATGTCGTCATCGGTGATGCCGCCGACGAATTCAACCTTGTCCATGATGCCGAGCGCGCGCAGCTCGTCCGATGTGTTGCCTTCGCGCAGGCGGCCGATCACCTTGAGTTTCAGGTTCGGGCGCATCTTGAGCAGCATCGCATAGGCGCGGATGAGATAGATGAGACCCTTCAGCGGCACGTCGGCGCTGGCGCAGGCGACGATCAGATCGTCGCGGCGCTTCACCTCCGGAAGCGGACAGAACTGGATGTGGTCGATGCCGTGCAGCACCAGCCGCGTCTTCGAGGCATCGACGCCGAATTCGCGCACCACGTCGCGCCGCGTGCTTTCCGAGACCACGATCAGCGGATCGAGCTGGCGAGCCACCTTGATCTGCATGTTGAGGAAGGAGTACCAGCGCTTCTTCAGGAGCTTCAGCTTCAGCGTCTTGGCATGTTCGATGTCGATGCGCCGGTCCATCGTGATCGGATGATGGATCGTGCCGACCACTGGCATTCCCATATCGCGCATCTTCAGGAGGCCCCAGCACAGCGTCTGGTTGTCGTGGCAGACGTCGTAGTCGTCGAGCGTGCCTCGCACATAGCGCGCCATCCGCTCGCCGAACGTATAGGGTTCGGAGAAGCCGCCCGTCGCATGGCTCCACCATTCAAATAGGTCGATGGGCGAGGCGAACATCCAGGGCCGGATCGATTTGATCGGATGCGGGTTCGCATAAAGGTCGAGCGAAGGCAGCTTGATGAGCCGGACGCGCGGATCGATGTCGGGATAGGGCGGGCCGGAAATCACATCGACCTGATGGCCGAGATCGGCCAGCGCCTTTGCGATATGGCGCATATAGACGCCCTGGCCACCGGTCGTCGGGTTGGAGCGGTAGCTCGGCAGAAGGATGCGCAGCGGCCGGTCGCCCCGGATTGCCGCAAGGCGCGGCCCGTCCGGCGCGCGGCGCCCGGCAATCGGCTCCTCCGGCTTCGTCTCAGCGGCCGCATTCCGCTCCAGCACTTGCGACATGCCTCAAGTCCTCTCAAACCTCGTTCGTCCGTGAGGCCCCCGCAACAAGCGGGTGCCTTCCGGGGCTCCCATGGACGGGCGCGAACCCGGACCCGTTCGGTTCCTGCCCTTTCGGGCGGCGATGTGATGGGCCAGACAGTGAAGGCCCGTGCGCTGCGATGCGCGCCGGGCCGCGCGGATCATATCGGGTTTGCCGCGCTGCAACAACCCGCTAACAAGAATGTAAGCAACGTCTCCGGTCAGTTGATGCTGCGCCTTGGCGGCGGTGAATTCACGGCCGGTTCCGGCGCCGGTCCCGATTGGTGGTGAACCATGAGCCAGCCATCGCCGCTGCGGATGAATACATTGGTCGCCAGCAGGAAATCCTGTCCGATCCGCTCATAGCAGATCACGAGCCCCATGTCCTTGTGGATGCCTGCCTTGGCGTGAAGGCACTGGATGTCGGGGCTTGCCGGGCCGGTCAGGATGGCGTGCCAGCTCTGCAGCACGGCATCGCGTCCCTCGACGGGCGGCCAGCCGGGGTGAAGGCAGGTCACAGGCTCCCGGTCCGCCCAGACGGCGCTCATGAGCGTGGTGTCGCGGTCCGCAAATGCCCGGTAGAAGGTCTCGTTGGCAAAGAGCAGGGCGGCCTGATCGCGGGCTGAGTTGGAAGGCATGGGCTGGCCGTCAGGAAGCTGCGAAATCCCCACAAGTCTAGCAGCAGGCCGGACGGTTTGCAGCAGGCCGGACGTCCCCGTGCCGATACGAAAAGGGCCGGAGCGCATGGCTCCAGCCCAATATCCGGCGGCGCAACCGTTCTCCGGGATCAGCCGAAGCGGCGCTTCAGCCAGTCCACCATGAGAGCATTCAGCTCTTCGGGCTTTTCCGACTGGGTCCAGTGGCCGCAGTCCGCGATCACGTGCTTTTCGAGGTCCGGCACATATTGCTCCATGCCGATGGTCATTTCGGGCCGGAGCACGATGTCGTCGGCGGCGGAGACCATCAGCGCGGGCGCCGTCACCTTCTCGACCTGGCCTTCGGTGATCTGCCAGTTGCGGGTGAAGTTGCGATACCAGTTGATGCCGCCCACGAAACCCGACTTCTCGAAGAGCCTCGTGTAGTAGGCGAGTTCTTCCGGATTCAGAAGCTGCTCGCCTGCCCATGTGCTTTCATCCGTATCGAAGCTCTTGATGAAGGAGAGGTTCTTCTGGTCGGCGGGCAGCTTGTCGTAGTCGGCGAGCTTCATCGGGCTCTTGCGGTACCAGAAGCGCATGGAGCGGGCGACATCCTTCTCGAAGATCGCCTCCGCCACGCCGTACTTCTGGAAGAAGACGATGTACATGTCCTCGCCGAACATCATGCGCATGCCGGCGATCGGGTCGATGGGGCCACGCGGTATGAAAGGCGTGTTGACGCCGATGACGCCAGCCACGCGGTCCGCGTGGCGCAGTGCCATCTGCCAGACCACCATGCCGCCCCAGTCGTGACCGGCGAAGATCGCCTTGTCGAGACCGAGTGCATCGAGCATGCCCGCAAGATCGTCGGTGAGATGCGCGATGTCGTAGAGCGGTATCGCGTCCTCGCCCTTCGGGCCGCCCGTATTGCCATAGCCGCGCATATCCGGCGCGATGGCGCGGAAGCCGGCACCCGCGACGGCGGGAAGCTGATGGCGCCAGGAATAGGCGAGTTCGGGGAAGCCGTGACACATGACCACGGGTACGCCGTCCTTCGGCCCCTGTTCGTAGACGGCCATCCTGATGCCGTTCGTGTCGACGTAATGCGGCTCGGGGAAGTTCATGGCCGGTCCTCTCGCTGATTTCTGCAGTTGTTCTGTTTGTCAGGCGGATTTCGCGCGGGCGCGGTCGGCGTCCGGCGAGATACCAAGCGAGCGGTACATTTCCTCGCGGCCGGGGCCGAGCTTCGGTGGATAGAGATCCGCGTTGCGCTTCTTGCCGCGCGCCCATGTGCCGAGCACCTTGGTCACATTGCGCGGATCGCGCAGCCAGGTGTTCGGCGCATCGACCATGTGGAAGCTGCGCATGAAGGCGCGCATCAGGTCCACATCGCCGCGGATCGCAGGCAGGATCGCGTCTTCCGCGAAGCTCTTGATGATCCGCCCCTTCACCCCGGGCTTGTAGTCGGGGTCGAGCGCATTCTTCGCGCGCCGCGTCGCTGCAAGGTCCTGCTTCACCATGTCGTCGAAGTGCTGGCGCAGCTCCTTTGCGAGGCGGGCGTGATACTGCTTTGCGCGTTCGCGGGGATTGTCCGCCTTGTCCAGCGTTTCGCGCAGGGCTTCCGCCGCGACGCCTGCAAAGGAGCAGCCACGGCCGTATAGCGGGTTGGTGCGGATCACGCTGTCGCCGAGCGGGAAGAAGTTGAGCACGCGCGGCTCGCCATCCTTCACCATGTGGCGCCAGCGGCTGATGAGTTCGCCCATGCCGAAGACTCGGCTGACGGGCTTCGAATTTTCCGTCGAGGTCCAGCTTGCGATGCCGGGCAGCATGGCGCAGATCGCGTCGAAGGTTTCGGGGCGCACGATGGCGCGGCGCATTTCCATTTCGATTTCCGGCACGGCAAGCGTGATCGAGAAGCAGCCATTGTCGGCCGGGAAGACGCCATTCTTGATGAAGCCGAGATCGCCGGCGCCGGGAATCTTCGTGCGCGCAGGCTCGCTCTTGCCGTCATGCAGGCGGTAGTGGCGGGTGAAATAGAGAATGCCCGCGCGCTCCGTTTCTTCGGTGATGCCGGCGCCGCGCTCGTTCAGCCATTCGATCATCTGGCTGTTCTTTCCGGCGGCATCGATCACGATGTCGGCCATCCAGTCTTTCGTCTCGCCATCGGTCTCGACCTTCACGCCCGTCACGCGGAGCGCGCCACCCGCGTCGCGCTCGGTCAGGATGTCGCGCACCAGCGCGCCGGTGACGAAGCGGATGCCCTGCTGCCGGGCGGCGTAGCGCCGCATGATGAATTCGAGCGTGGTGCGGCGGCTCGTCAGGATCGTCATGTCCTTGTCGCCGGGTACTGGCTGGTAGGAATCCTTAAGCGACACAGGCAGGCCTTCCTCGAAGGTCAGTTCGCGGCAGCCGGCCGCCAGCAGCTCTTCCATGAGGTCCGGATAGTGGTCGCGGATCAGGATGTGGAGCCGGGCGAGGAATGCATGGCTGTGCCGCAGATGGCCGACGCCCTTGCGCTCCCATTTCTCGAAGGCTTCATCGGCCGAGGTTTCGGGCGGGGGCGGGTCCCGGTCGAGGACTGTCAGTTCCCGTCCGGCGCGCGCCAGCGCCAGCGCGGTCCAAAGCCCCGCAATGCCGCCGCCAACAACGAGAATCCGCTCGCTCATCTAAACCTCCTCAAGTCATGCCCGGGGAGGGCATAACCAAAAACTAGACCCCGGTCTAGTAAAATAGGAGCGAGCGCCTTGGCTGTCCAGACCGGTCCGGCGGTCAGGGTGTGCGGAGCGAGAAGGCCGCGGCAGCAAGCGCCGCCCAGCCGGCCAGAAAGGCGAGGCCGCCAATCGGCGTCACCATCACAAGCGCGCGGCTGCCGGTAATGCCGAGGTAGTAGAGCGTACCGGAGAAGAGAATCGTTCCGATGACGAAGGCCCAGCCCGCGACATTGGTCCAGATGCCGCCGCCCTGTGCCGCGACCCAGGCGACGCCGAGCAGCGCCAGCGCATGATACATCTGGTAGCGCGCGCCCGTTTCAAACACGGCGATCTCGGCCGGGCCGACGCGCGATTGCAGGCCATGTGCCGCGAAGGCGCCGAGCGCCACGGAGAGAAAGCCGCTGATCGCGCCCGCAACGAGCCAGAATTTCATGTGGTTGCCCCGGTTATCTTG
>JAJLKS010000242.1:0-6724 GCA_033838765.1 Alphaproteobacteria bacterium | reverse complement strand
GGTCATGGGCCGACGCCTGGCCCGTTGCCAAACTCGAGTTCCCCTCGCTCGGCACAAGCCAGATCGTGCTGTCCAATGCGAGCGGCGAAGCCCTCGCCTTCGGCCCAGGCCACATCGCCGGGACGCCCGCACCCGGCGCGCGCGGCACAGCGGTGATTGCGGCCCATCGCGATACGCATTTCTCAAATCTTCGTGATTTAAAAAATGACGATGTCGTCATCCTGACAACTTCGGATGGAACCAGACGCGAGTACAGGGTTTCCGGATCGCGCATCGTGGATGCGATGAGGTCGGGCATAGACCCGCGCGACGGCGACGGCATTGCCCTCGTGACCTGCTACCCTTTCGACGCAAGGGAAAGAGGGCCCCTCCGCTACGTCCTGTTCGCGCAGCCGGTTGCAAATGCAACCGTGTCTCAACAATTCCGATGATCCGATTTTTGTCCGTGTGCGTAAATTCAAACGAAGGAAAATCTGGACATCAAGGCAAGATGGCGGTTTTCCGAATTGCGCTTGACCGGCTCGCCAATATTCGACGTATTGAATACAGCGCAGTCAGTTGGGCGGTACTGTGCAATCTGGAGGCAGCTGCATTTTGGGATTGGCAAGTTACAGAAGATCGGTAAGCGAGACCAAACGGGCCGCAATTCTGAAGGCAGCGCGCGAAAACTTCCTGAACGGCGGCTACAGCCGCGCAGCCATGGCCGACATCGCCCGCGACGCGGATGTCTCGACGGCAACGCTTTACAAGCATTTCGCCTCGAAGGACGCGCTGTTCGCGGCGATCGTCGAGGAGTCCTGCACGACAATAAACAATCTTCTGCCTACGGATATCAAGGGCAGGGATGTGCGTCAGGTTCTGAAGCGCTTCGCGGATGCCTATATCGAGCAGCAATTCGACCACCGGATGAACGAGTTGCTGCGTGTCGTGATCGCGGAAGTGCCGACGGCGCCCCACCTCGCCAGCGCCGTCTATGCCGATGGTGTTGTTGCACGCTACGAGCAGCTGACGATTACGCTCGATGCGCTCGTCGAGCGCGGCGACCTGAAGAAACACGACACGCGGGACAGCGCGCTGCATCTTGGCGGCATGGTCAAGGAATTCGTCGTCTGGCCGGCGCTGTTTTCGCCCCGCTTCGAAAAGCCCGCCGATCTGGATGCAAAGATCGATGCCTGCATCGACGCCTTCCTGAAGATTTACGCCAGTTGATTTCGCAAGTTTGAGCGGGAAGCGCCAATTGGGACTTGATACGCATCGCCGCAAGATCAGCGACCGGAAACGCACTTCCATTCTCCGGGCTGCGAAAGACCACTTCCTGAAGTCGGGCTATACCGGCGCGGGTATGGCCAACATAGCCCGCGATGCCGACGTATCGACGGCGACGCTCTACAAGCATTTCAGCTCGAAGGAAGAATTGTTTGCCGCGATCGTCAGGGAAGTCGCCTTTTCGACGGGCGACTATTCCGGCGCGATCGGCCCGGACGATACCGCGCGCGACGTGCTCTATCGCCTCTGCCGCATCTATCTCGGTGTCCAGTTCGACCACAAGGCGAACGCGCTGATGCGCGTCGTCATGGCCGAGGTGCCAGGCGTTCCGAAACTTGCCGCCGACATGTACGAGGTGCTGGGCAACCGGCGCAATGAAACGCTGATGGCGGTGATCGACGAAATGATCCGCCGAGGCCTGCTGAAGCCGCATGACAGCGCCTTCGGTGCGCGGCTTGGCGGCGGCATGCTGAAGGAAGTCTTTGTCTGGCCGGCACTTTTCAAACCGGATGCGGAACTCCCCGCCGATGCGGATGAAAAAATCCACCGCGTCATCGACGCCTATCTCGCGCTTTACGGGCCGGACGCGAAAGACTAGCGCGTGGCGAGGAAAGCATAGCGGTTCACGCTGAAGAAGAACTCGCCGCGCTCCGCCAGCCGGAGCTGATCGTCATACCAGGCCTGGATTTCTTCCGCGCTCAACCCCTTTGCCGCGCCATTCGCCCGCGCATAGCCATGGATCGTGCGCATGATGCCTGCGGCATAGGACACGGGCTGCCATTGCGGCGCGAGCATCGGCACAACTTCCACCCGGCGCACCTGAAAGCCCGCCCGCGCAAACAGCGGCCCGAGCTTTGCGGGCAGGTGCGGATCGGCCAGATGCCCGTCCCAGCAATCGAGGATACGCGCCATGCGCGCTTCGTCCGACGAATGCCACACGATGCTGCGCCAGTCCGTATCGAGGATGAGCACGCGGCCTCCGGGCTTCAGGATGCGGTGAAGCTCGCGCATCGCCTTTGCCATGTCGGCGACATATTCATAGACCTGCGTGGACACGGCGGCATCGAACATGCCATCGGCAAAGTCGAGCGCCGTCGCCTCGCCCACCACGCATTCGGCCTGGGGCAGCGCGGCGAGCCGCGTCCGCGCCATCTTCACCATGGGCTCAGCCATATCGAGGCCGGTGACGCGGCCCGTTTCGCCGACGAGCCTCGCGAGATCCTCCGCGAGCAGGCCGGGACCGACGCCGATATCGATGATCGCCTCGCCGGGCCGGGGCGCCAGCAGATCGAGCACCCGGGCGCGCTGCGCCACCACGTCGGGCGTGAGATACATGGCTTCGAGCGCCTTTGCAGCCGCCTCGTTGAAATCCAGCATCTGGCTCATTCAGGCGCATTCCTTCTGATCGCATTGTTGATGGCGGCGGCAATCGCATCCGCATTGGCGAGATCGGCGACGAGATGGCGCTTGCCCTGCCGCGTAATAATGGCGAGCGCGCCGCCGCCGAAGATGCGCTGCGCAACCGGCCGGCGCACCTGCGCCACGGCAATCTCGCCGAGTTCGATCTCTAAATGCTGCCGGAACGGGTATCCCGATACGAGTAGGAGCTTCCCGGCGCCGACTTCCGCCGCAAGCACACGGGCGCGCAGAAAGGCATGGAGAAGGAGAAGCGGCACCACCGCCGCCTCGATCGCCAGCGCAATGGCGGCAATGGCGGAGAGCGCGGGCTCGCGCGTGATCGCCCAGAAGTAGACAAGCCCCCAGGTGCCCGCGACCGCGAGCGAAGGCAGATAGATCGTCCAATGCGCGCCGGAACGGACGGAATGTGCGGCAGGCTGATTCATGGCAGCGAGGATTGCAGATGCGCCGCGCTATGGAAAGCCGCCGAAATTCCCCTTGTCAGCAAGGGCAGATGCCCTAGGTCCCTTCGCAGTGGGAGAAAAAACGAAAGGAGGCTCCCATGACCGGAACCGAGAAAAACACCGACGACGCCCGCGCCGCCGTGACAGGTACGGGCCTGCGCTATGTCTTCGCCATTTCCACGGCTGCCGCCGCCATCGCTCTGCTGGCCCTCGCACTTCACTTCACAGCCTGACCAATGGCCCTTTGAACGGGGCCTGACTCACGCCATATTGAGCGCATGGCGAGAGACAAGTTCAAATCATTCGGGCGCGGCTCCGAGCGGCCCCTGCCGGGCGGCATGGCCGAAGCGCCGGGCGCGAGTTTCATTCCCGCGGACCGCGAGGCGCTGGCGCAGGCCGACCGCGACTCATGGGCGGGCGCGCTTCAGGGCGACCCCGCAAGCTGGCCGCTTTTCGCGCCGCACCGCCCGGAACGGCCGGAAAAATCCGAAGGCGGCGTCCGCTTCAAGCTCGTCTCTGAATATGAGCCGGCGGGCGACCAGCCGACCGCGATTGCCGAACTTGTCGAAGGCGTGGAAAAGGGCGAGCGCGAACAGGTGCTGCTCGGCGTCACAGGCTCGGGCAAGACCTACACCATGGCGCAGGTCATCGAGCGCACCCAGCGCCCGGCCCTCATCCTCGCGCCCAACAAGACGCTCGCCGCCCAGCTCTATGGCGAGTTCAAGAGCTTCTTCCCGGAAAACGCGGTGGAGTATTTCGTTTCCTATTACGACTACTATCAGCCCGAAGCCTATGTGCCGCGCACCGACACCTACATAGAAAAGGAAAGCTCGATCAACGAGCAGATCGACCGGATGCGCCACGCGGCCACACGCGCGCTGCTCGAACGCGACGACGTCATCATCGTCGCTTCGGTCTCCTGCATCTACGGTATCGGCTCGGTCGAAACCTATTCGGCGATGACTTTCAGCGTGAAGGTGGGCGAACGGCTCGACCGCAAGCAGCTTCTCGCCGATCTCGTGGCGCTGCAATACAAGCGCAACGACCAGGCCTTCGGCCGCGGTACCTTCCGCGTGCGCGGCGACACGGTGGAAGTTTTCCCCGCGCACTACGAGGATCGCGCCTGGCGCATCTCGCTCTTCGGCGACGAGGTGGAGGAAATCGCGGAATTCGATCCGCTGACCGGCCAGAAGACCGCAAACTTCAAGGAAGTGAAGCTCTACGCCAATTCGCACTACGTCACGCCGCGCCCGACGCTCAATCAGGCGATGGAGGAGATCAAGCACGACCTTCAGGTGCGCCTTCAGGAACTGAAGGGACAGGGCAAGCTCCTCGAAGCCCAGCGCCTCGAACAGCGCACGCAATTCGACCTCGAAATGATGGAGGCGACGGGAAGCTGCGCCGGCATCGAGAATTATTCGCGCTACCTGACGGGCCGCAAGCCCGGCGAGCCGCCGCCCACCCTGTTTGAATATCTGCCGGACAATGCGCTCGTCTTCGCCGACGAAAGCCATGTCACCGTGCCGCAGATCGGCGGCATGTTCCGCGGCGACTACCGGCGCAAATCGACGCTCGCGGAATATGGCTTCCGCCTGCCCTCATGCGTCGACAACCGGCCCATGCGCTTCGAGGAATGGAACGCGATGCGGCCGCAATCGGTCTTCGTCTCGGCGACGCCCGGCCCCTGGGAGATGGAGCAGACGGGCGGCGTCTTCACCGAACAGGTGATCCGCCCGACCGGCCTCATCGACCCGCCGACCATCATCCGCCCCGTCGCCTCACAGGTGGACGACCTGATCGCGGAATGCCGCGAGGTGGCGGCGAAGGGCCAGCGCGTTCTGGTGACGACGCTGACGAAGCGCATGGCCGAGGACCTGACGGAATACATGCATGAGCAGGGCATCCGCGTGCGCTACATGCATTCGGACATCGACACGCTGGAGCGGATAGAGATCATCCGCGACCTGCGCCTCGGCGCCTTCGACGTGCTGATCGGCATCAACCTCCTGCGCGAGGGCCTCGACATCCCGGAATGCGCCCTTGTCGCGATCCTCGATGCCGACAAGGAGGGGTTCCTGCGCTCCGAGACATCGCTCATCCAGACCATCGGCCGCGCCGCGCGCAACGTCGATGGCCGCGTCATCCTCTATGCCGACAATGTGACGGGCTCGCTAGAACGCGCCATGGCCGAAACCGCGCGCCGCCGCGAGAAGCAGAAGGCTTACAACGAGGCGCATGGCATCACGCCGGAGAGTATCCGCCGCAATATCGGCGACATTCTCGAAAGCGTCTATGAGCGCGACCATGTCCGCGTCGATACGGGCGAGGCCGACCAGGCCTTCATCGGCCACAATCTCCGCGCCCATATCGCGGACCTCGAAAACAAGATGAAGGAAGCCGCCGCCGACCTCGAATTCGAAACGGCGGCGCGGCTCCGCGACGAGATCAAGCGCCTCGAAGCCACCGAACTCGCCATTGCGGACGACCCGATGGCACGGCAATCGGCGGTGGAAGAAAGCGTCGCCCGCACGGTGAAGCCGAAGGGGCGTTCGACCTCAGGCAAGCCGGGGACGCGGGCGCGGAAGTACAAGGGGAAGGGAAGGTAAGTCTTTCCCTGCTTCCCTCACAGCGTCGTGGCCCGGCTTGTCCGGGCCATCCACGTCTTTCTTTTTGAAAGCCACCAAGTAAAGACGTGGATGACCCGCATAAAGCGGGTCATGACGTGTATTGTTGTGACGGGGCGATGCGTCATCCTCACACCCCCATCACATACTCCACCGCATCCTTCGCATCGAACACCAGCGACACGATCATCGTTGCGAGCGCCAGCACGAACCAGACGCCGAAGACGCTTCGCTTCTCCACAAGCGGCCAGCGCCTGATGTAGTAGATGACGACAGGCGTCCAGAAGACGAGATGGGTGACGCCCCAGAGCTTGTTCCAGCCGATGGTCATGCCAAGGCCCATCGCCGCGACGCCCGAGAGGATGAAGCCGAGCAGCAGCCAGCGCGCCTCGGGCCGGGTGAAGGAGAAGACGAGGCTGCCGAGTCCCAGCACGGCGAGCATCCAGTAGATCCAGTACTGCACCCACACCGGCAGCGCCGCCACATAGGCATCCTGCGCGGCGCTCGCCTCGGCCAGCGCCTCCATGAAGCCGCTCATTCTCTCCTCCCTTTCCGGCCCCTCCCCGAGGCCCGTTGACCTGCGATATTGGAAGCGGGGCGCGGCAGCGGCAATCCTGAATCAGGGCCCGCCGGGGCGCCGCCTCGCCGCCCGCCCCGGCAAATGCCAGCCGCCGGGCGGAATTTTCATCGAAACGATGATTTTTTGTTATATTTCCGTCACGAAACCGTCTCAGGAGACCGCGCCGCAATGAACGGCCACGCGACAGGCATATTCGAGCACCGATGGAACGTGACGCAGCTTGCCCTCTGGGGCGCGCTTGCCATTGTCCTGTTCGGCTCATGGCTCCTGCCCGCGACACGCGGGGTCTGGGACGCGATGGACGTGGCGGCCTTCGAGGCGCTGAATGCGACGGTTGCCTGGGGCCAGGGCTTTGCCGCCTTCTGGGCGCTGACGGGCGACCGCCTGTTCGA
>JAJLKS010000241.1:0-1111 GCA_033838765.1 Alphaproteobacteria bacterium | reverse complement strand
CGGGGGTCATGCGCGAAAGGCTCGTGCTCGACCCGGGCATGGGGTTTTTCCTTGGGCCACAGCCCGAAACATCGTTCGAAGTGCTCTCCCGGATCGGCGAGATCGAGACCCGCTTCGGCCTGCCGGTCTATATTTCCGTTTCGCGGAAGTCGTTTCTGCGGGCCGTCACGGGCCGTGCCCCAGGAGAGGCCGGGGCGGCGACGCTGGCAGCGGAGCTTCTGGCGGTCCAGCGCGGCGCCCGCCTTATCCGTACCCATGAGCCTGCCCCGCTTGCCGATGCGCTTGCCGTGATGGCCAGGTTCGATACGGGGCCGACTGGTTAATGAAAGATTTAGCAAGAAATCTTTAACTGCAATTGGCGCATAGAATCCTATATTCGCCACATATCATTCGTTAGATGTGGATGTGTCGCCTGGGGGGCATGCAGGGGCCGTGGGGGCTTATATTGCAGGCCGAGAATGAGACACAGACCGAGAAAAGGCGCGAGGACCGTAAATCTCATGGCCCGCAAATATTTTGGCACCGATGGCATTCGCGGAACGGCCAACACCGGCCATATGACCGCTGAGACGGCGCTTCGCGTCGGTATGGCGGCCGGCCGCGTTTTCCGCCGCGGCGAGCATCGCCACCGCGTGGTGATCGGCAAGGATACGCGGCTCTCCGGCTATATGCTGGAGCCGGCGCTGACCGCCGGTTTCACCTCGATGGGTATGGATGTCTTCCTGTTCGGACCGCTGCCGACTCCCGCCGTCGCCATGCTCACACGGTCGCTTCGCGCCGATCTCGGTGTGATGATTTCCGCTTCGCATAATTCCTTCGAGGATAACGGCATCAAGCTCTTCGGCCCGGACGGTTTCAAGCTTTCCGACGAGGTGGAGCTTGCGATCGAGCATCACATGGACAACGGGCTTGCCGACAATCTCGCGGGCTCGCGCGCGCTTGGCCGCGCAAAGCGCATCGAGGATGCGCAGGCGCGTTATATCGAGCACGTGAAACACTCCTTTCCCAAGCAGCAGACGCTTGAAGGTTTGCGCATCGTCGTCGACTGCGCCAATGGTGCTGCATACAAGGTTGCGCCTGCCGTGCTCTGGGAACTGGGTGCGGAAGTCGT
>JAJLKS010000240.1:0-1918 GCA_033838765.1 Alphaproteobacteria bacterium | reverse complement strand
TCGGGCGCTATCCGGCCGCCGGTCTATCGCAGTTGGATCTTCCAATCTCCTCACGGTGACAGGTGCCCGATCCACGGTGGGAAGGAGTATATCGTGTCGGCGCCGTCGAGTTGCGGCTATGACGCGCCTCGCAACCTGGTTTTTACAGGAGAGGATTAGAGGAACTCAAAGACTGCGATGGCGAGAAATACGACACCGGCGCATCCTTCGAGCGATCGCATCGTCCGGTCGACAAGCGCAGGCCGTTCCGCGATAAGTGTCAGAAGGCCTTGCCGCGCAAAAATGCTTGCCCATGCGACGAAGCACAGGGTCACGGCCACGCCGATCATCATGATGGCGGCGAAGGCGAGCCCCGCTCCGGGCGCTCCGCGGGATACCGAATACGTCATGACGAAGAGAGTGAGCGGACAGGGAACGAGGCCGGCAATCGCTCCGACTGCGACCCCCTCTGCGGCATGATGCCGGTCGACGGGACGCCGGACGGCCCGATAGAGCATCCAGATGCCGATCAGTCCGAGAAGGCCGCGGCTGATATCCTCAAGCAGGGGCGCGCGACCGGCACTGCCGAGAACGAAGGAGACGACCGGCAAGGCGAAGAGCACGATCAGAACGGACATGCCGACATGCGTGAGGGAAAGAGCCAGCGCGGTCGCAAGGCCGCGCGCAAGACTCGCGGGCGATCCGGCGAGATAGAGGGCAAGAACGGATTTGCCATGTCCCGGCATGAGGGCATGAACGGCGCCGAACGCTATGCCCAAGGGGACGAAGGCCGCAAGGGCGAACCAGCTACCCTCGCCCGCAAAGGTCCGAATCTCGCCGGCCAGGACGCGGTATATTTCTTGCTGAAGCGCGGCGATTTCCTGAAGCAAGTCCGGTCATCCCAGATTGACGGCGGTTGCGGCGAGAACGATGTAGCGCAAGGTCTTTGCGATTGCGACCAGCGCAAGGAAAGTCGGAAAAGGTTCCCGGAGAATGCCGGCGACGAGTGTCAGCGGGTCGCCGATAACCGGCATCCAGCTCATGAGCAGCGACCATTTCCCGTATCGGCGATACCAGGCACGTGCCCGCTCGATCTTCTCCGCGCCGACCGGGAACCAGGGCCGGGCGTCGAGATGCATGCAGGCTCTCCCAAGACCCCAATTGACCGCCGATCCGAGAATGTTTCCGGCGCTGGCGGCCGCGACCAGTGCCCAGGCCGGGTGGGTCTCCATCATCAGCAGACCGATGAGAACGGCTTCCGACTGCATCGGCAAGAGCGTCGCCGCAACGAATGCGCTCAGAAACAACCCCGCATAGGCGGCCAGGTCGGACATTCGGCAAGGCCTTCTTTCTGTGCCGTCGGTTTCAGCCGAGCCGAGGCCAGCCGCGGTGATTGTTGTCGATCACATAGGGGTGGGCATGACGGAAGCCATGCCCGGTGCGGACCGCACCGGTGATGTGCGGGTGGTCGTCATCGAGCGACCGATGTTCATGCTCAATCGTTTCAGGATCATGTCGCGGCCACAGGCATATCGCGGCAATAGCCGCACCGGCAGCCATCAGGGCGAGCACGGCAGAGGTCAGGGGCAGTCCGGCCGCCGCGCCGAGCCAGCCTGCGACCGGATAGGTGACCAGCCAGCAAGCATGCGACAACGCAAACTGTGCGGCGAACAGGGCCGGCCGGTCTTCCGGAGTGGCCGAGCGCCGGAGCAGGCGGCCCGACGGAGTTTGCGCAATGCCATAGCCGAGTCCCAGCCCGGCCCAAAGCGGCAGCAGCCAGCCATAGCTCTGTACGAAGACGGCGCCCAGAAGGCCCAGGATGAGCAGGCCGGCCCCTGCGAGCATGACGGTCCGGTCCGCCACCTTGTCCAGCAGGCGCGGCAGGGCCAGGGCGGCGACCATCGAACCGCCCCCGAACGCCGCGAGGGCGAGAGCCGTC
>JAJLKS010000239.1:0-3108 GCA_033838765.1 Alphaproteobacteria bacterium | reverse complement strand
CCTGACCGGACGGCGCGACCGCATCCGCACGCTACGCCAGGAAGGCGGGCTTTCCGGTTTCACCAAGCGCGCCGAAAGCGAGTTCGATCCCTTTGGCGCGGCCCATTCCTCGACCTCGATTTCAGCCGGTCTCGGCATGGCGGTCGCCCGCGACCTGAGCGGCGGCAAGAACAATGTGATCGCCGTGATCGGCGACGGTGCCATGTCCGCCGGCATGGCCTATGAGGCGATGAACAATGCGGGCTCGATGGACAGCCGCCTCATCATCATCCTGAACGACAACGACATGTCGATTGCGCCGCCCGTCGGCGCGATGAGCGCTTACCTCGCCCGTCTGCTTTCCGGTGGCGCCTACCGTTCGATGCGCCACCTCGCCAAGCAGCTTGCGCGGCTTCTGCCGAAGCGGCTGGAAGAAAGCGCGCGCCGTGCCGAGGAATATGCGCGCGGCATGGCGACCGGCGGTACGCTTTTCGAAGAGCTGGGCCTTTATTATGTCGGGCCGCTCGACGGGCACAATTTCGATCACCTTCTGCCGGTGCTGAAGAACGTGCGCGATGCGGACGAAGGACCGATCCTCGTTCATGTCGTGACGCAAAAGGGCAAGGGCTATGCGCCTGCCGAAGCCTCTGCCGACAAGTATCACGGTGTGTCGAAATTCGATGTGGTGACAGGCGCTCAGGCGAAAGCGAAAGCCAATGCGCCGAGCTACACGAAGGTCTTCGCGGAAAGCATGATCGCGCATGCCGAACAGGACGACAAGATCGTCGCCGTGACGGCGGCGATGCCTTCCGGCACCGGGCTCGATCTTTTCGGCGAGCGTTTCCCCGCGCGCACCTTCGATGTCGGCATTGCCGAGCAGCATGGCGTGACCTTCGCGGCGGGCCTCGCGGCGGAAGGCTACAAGCCCTTCACGGCCATCTATTCGACATTTCTTCAGCGCGCCTACGACCAGGTCGTGCATGACGTGGCAATCCAGCGTCTGCCGGTCCGTTTCGCCATCGACCGCGCCGGCCTCGTCGGCGCGGACGGGCCGACGCATGCAGGCTCGTTCGATGTGACCTATCTCGCCTGCCTGCCGGATTTCGTCGTCATGGCGGCGGCGGACGAGGCCGAACTGAAGCACATGGTCGCCACATCGCTTGCCATCGACGACCGCCCGTCATCCTTCCGCTATCCGCGCGGTGAAGGGGTGGGCGTCGAAATGCCCGCAATCGGAACGCCGCTTGAAATCGGCAAGGGCCGCATCATGCGCGAGGGCAGCAAGGTTGCGATCCTCTCGCTCGGCACGCGCCTTGCGGAAGCGCTGAAGGCGGCGGATCAGCTTGGCGCGCTCGGCCTTTCGACGACGGTTGCCGATGCACGTTTCGTGAAGCCGCTCGACACGGATCTCGTGGCGCGGCTTGCGCGCGAGCATGAAGTGCTGGTGACGGTGGAAGAAGGCTCCATCGGCGGCTTCGGCAGCCATGTCCTCGACTTCCTCGCCCGCTCCGGCCTGCTCGACCGGGGCCTGAAAGTGCGGCCGATGGCGCTGCCCGACATCTTCATCGATCACGACAAGCCCGAAGTGATGTACGACATCGCCGGGCTCAATGCCGCGCAGATCGTGGAGACGGTGCTTGCCGCGCTGGGCGGCCAGGAAACGGCGATTGCGAGCCTTCGCGAAATCGCGCCGCAACCGAAACTCGTCTGAGACACCTCATGGCCGGGGAAAAACAGCGTCTCGACCTTGCGCTGGTCGAGCGCGGCCTTGCGCCGACCCGCGCCCGGGCGCAAGGCGCGATCAGGGCAGGGCATGTGCGCGTCGGCGGGAAGGTGGCGGTCAAGCCGGCCGACATGGTGAGCGATGCGGACGAGATCGCGCTTGAAGGGCTTGAACACCCTTACGTCTCGCGCGGAGCGTTGAAACTTCTCCATGCGCTCGAGACCTTTGGACTCGATCCGGCCGGCGCAACATGCCTCGACCTTGGCGCATCGACAGGTGGCTTCACACAAGTGCTGCTTGCGCGCGGTGCGGCGAAAGTCGTCGCCGTCGATGTCGGCCATGGCCAGCTTGCAAGAGACATCGCGGCCGATCCGCGCGTCCGCCCCATCGAGGGTCTGAACGCGAAGGACATCACGCGCGAGGAAGTGCCCGAGCGCATCTCCTTCATCGTCGCCGATCTCAGTTTCATCGGCCTCCGAAAGGCGCTGCCGCCTGCGCTTTCGCTCGCCGGACCGGGGGCCATGCTTGTCGCGCTCATCAAGCCGCAATTCGAGGCGGGGCCGGGGAATGTTGGGAGAGGCGGAATTGTCCGCGACGAGGCGTTGCGGCGCCGGATTTGCGATGAAATTGCGGTTTGGCTCGAAGGCGAGGCCGGATGGCGCGTGCTTGGGCTGACGGAAAGCCCTATAGAGGGCGGCGACGGCAATGTGGAATTCCTGATCGCGGCGCGCCATGACAAATGACATCGACATCGAGATTGCGGCGCTCGGCGCGCAGGGCGACGGCGTGGCGGAAACGCCAGAAGGACCGCTCTATGTGCCTTATGTGCTGCCGGGCGAAACGGTGCGCGTCAGGCCGCAGGGCGAAGGCCGGGCGGAGCTTCTGAAGATCGTGACGCCGTCACCGCAGCGCATTAGGGCGACTTGCCGCCATTTCACGCGCTGCGGCGGTTGCGCGATGCAGCATGCCGCGCCGGATTTCTATGCGGAATGGAAGCAGGGTCTCGTCGGCACCGCGCTCAGGGCGCGCGGCATCGAGGTGGAAATCGCGCCTCTGATCGGCGCGAAGCCGCGCAGCCGCCGCCGTGCCACCTTCGCGGCGACACGAACGAAAAGCGGCGCCACGCTCGGCTATTACATGCAGGGCACGCATGAGATCGTGCCGCTGACGGAGTGCCCGCTCGCCGTGCCGGAAATCGAGGCGGCATTGCCTGCGCTTGCCTCCATCGCGGCCTGCGGCCTGTCGCGCCGCTCGCGCGCCTCGCTTCTCGTGACCTCGACCATCAACGGGCTTGATGTCTATGTGACGGGCGGAAAGCCGCTGGACGGGCCCCTTCGCGCGGAGCTTGGGCGCGAAGCGGGCGCGGCCGATCTCGCGCGGCTCTCCTGGAACGGCGAGATTGTCGC
>JAJLKS010000238.1:0-6752 GCA_033838765.1 Alphaproteobacteria bacterium | reverse complement strand
CGCTTTCTCCGGGCAGGGGCTGCGTTTAAGGTGCGCCTCAAAGTGCCGGGGCCCGTTGGGTAAAGGCGGCAAACGCCGGACCGGACACGAACCAACCGGGCATTAAAAAGCCAGTTTCAACCCGTCGGGAGACCGTCCATGTCCAGAGAAGCAGTCATCGTCTCGACCGCCCGTACCGGCCTTGCCAAGGCTGGCCGCGGCGGCTTCAACAACACCCACGGCGCGGCCATGGCCGGCCACGCGATCAAGCACGCCATCGAGCGCGCGAAGATCGACCCCGCCCAGGTCGAAGACGTCATCATGGGATGCGGCGCCCCGGAAGGCGCGACCGGCATGAATATCGGCCGTCTCTCGGCCATCTGGGCGGGCTGCCCCGTCACAACGTCGGGCACCACGGTCAACCGTTTCTGCTCCTCGGGCCTCCAGACGGTCGCCATGGCCGCCGGCCGCATCGTCAATGAAGGCGTGCCCGTCGCGATCGGCGCCGGTGTCGAATCCATCTCGCTCGTCCAGATGGGCGGTCAGAACTACAACCGTCTGACCGAAGAAAAGCTCATGCAGGAAAAGCCGGAGCTCTGGATGGCGATGATCGAGACCGCCGAAATCGTCGCCGAGCGCTACAATGTCTCGCGCGAATATCAGGACGAATACTCGCTCCGCAGCCAGCAGCGCATTGCCGCCGCGCAGCAGAACGGTCTCTTCAAGGACGAAATCGTCCCGATGAAGACCAAGATGAAGGTCGTGAACAAGGAAACCGGCGAAGAGTCGCTCGTCGACTATGTCGTCGAGAAGGACGAGTGCAACCGCCCGGAAACGACGCTCGAGTCGCTTCTTTCGCTGAAGCCCGTTTTCAAGAACGGCCAGAAGGTGAAGGAAGGCAAGTACATCACCGCCGGTAACGCCTCGCAGCTTTCGGACGGCGCCGCCGCCGTCGTGCTGATGGAGCGCAAGGAAGCCGAAAAGAACGGCTCCGACATTCTGGGCGTCTTCCGCGGCTTCGCCGTTGCCGGTTGCGAGCCCGACGAAATGGGCATCGGCCCGGTCTTCGCCGTGCCGCGCCTTCTCGAGCGCCACGGCCTCAAGGTCGATGACATCGACCTCTGGGAACTCAACGAAGCCTTCGCGAGCCAGTGCCTCTACAGCCGCGACCGCCTCGGCATCGACCCCGAGAAGTACAACGTGAACGGCGGCTCCATCGCCATCGGCCACCCCTTCGGCATGACCGGCGCGCGCTGCACCGGCCACATCCTGCTCGAAGGCCGCCGCCGCAAGCAGGCCGGCCAGAACGTGAAATATGGCGTCGTCACCATGTGCATCGGTGGCGGCATGGGTGCTGCGGGTCTCTTCGAATTCGCATAATTCGATAGACCGTTGAAATGAAGAAGGCCCGTGGAGCGATCCACGGGCCTTTTTCATTGGATACCTCTCCATCTGGACCACCCTCCCTCAAGGGGAGGGTGGTCCAGACGTCGACGTCCGCTTATGGTTCGGGAAAAGAGGGAGAACCCGCATGCGCCATTTCGACGACTTCGCCGTGGGAGAGCGCCACGACATTCCCGCGCGCTATCAGCTGACGAAAGACGAGATCGTCTCCTTCGCCACGAAATGGGACCCGCAGCCCTTCCATGTCGATGAAGCGGCCGCCGCGAAATCGGTCTACGGCACGTTGACGGCTTGCGGCACGCATGTGCAGGCGATCGTCCTCTGGCTCGCCTCTCGCCTGCCGGAGGAAACCGCCGTCATCGGCGCCCTAGGCTACGATGAAGTGCGGTTTCACAAGGCCGCGAAACTGGGCGACACGCTCCGCCTCGTCATCGAATGTATCGAGACGAAGCCTTCCTCCTCGAAGCCCGACCGCGGCGTCGTGAAGAACCGCCACATCCTTCTGAACCAGAATGACGAGACGGTCTTCACCCAGACGACGACGCTCTTGATCGCGCGGAAGGCCTAAAGCCCCAGCACCAGCTTTGCCATGATGCCGCGCTGAACCTCGTTCGAGCCGCCATAGATGGAGGCCGCGCGATTGTTCAGATAGGTCGGCATGAAGACCATGCCTTCCTTCGGTCCGACGGGCTCGACATTCGAGCCCGGCGTGCGCGCATCGTGCTGATCGGCGCTGGCATAAAAGCCGATGGTCTCGACGGCGATCTCGTCGAGCCGCTGGCGCATTTCCGTGCCGCGCGTTTTCAGCATGGAGGAGGCGGGTCCGGGGTTCTTGCCGCCCGCAAGCTCCGCCATCACGCGATGCTCGGTCATCTCCATCGCCTTCACTTCGATGGCCGCTTCCGCGATCTTGCGTGCAAAAGTCTCGTCGTCGATCAGCCGCTTGCCGTCGCCCGAGCGTTCGCCCGCCGCAACCTCGCGGATTTTCTCGATCCCCACTTCGAGCGAGGCCGCAAAGGCGCCGCCGCGCTCGAATTCGAGAAGATACTTGGCGACCGTCCAGCCGTCATTCTCGTCGCCCACGCGGTTCTTCTTCGGCACGCGCACATCGTCGAAGAACACCTGGTTCACTTCGTGTTCGCCGGCGAGCGTGATGATCGGCTCCACCTTGATGCCGGGCGTATTCATGTCGAGAAGCACGAAGGTGATGCCCTGCTGCGGCTTGCCCGAATTGTCGGTGCGCACAAGGCAGAACATCATGTTCGCGAAATGCGCATGGGTGGTCCAGATCTTGGTGCCGTTCAGCACATAGTCGTCGCCGTCGCTCACCGCTTTCAGCTGCAGCGAGGCAAGGTCCGATCCCGCGCCCGGTTCGGAATAGCCCTGACACCAGTAATCCTCGCCGGAAAGAATGCGCGGCAGGTAATAGTCCTTCTGTTCCTTCGTGCCGAACTTCATCAGCATCGGCCCGCACATGCGAAGCCCCATCGGCGAAAGGCCGGGCGTGCCGTAGCGTGTGCATTCGGATGCCCAGATATATTTCTGCATCTCGGTCCAGCCCGTGCCGCCATATTCCACCGGCCAGCTCGGCGCCACCCAGCCCTTCTTGTAGAGGATCTTCTGCCAGGCAAGGTTCCACTGCTTGTCCGTGAAAACGGATGTGGTGAGGCTGCCCGCTTCCGCGAGTTCCGGCGTCAGATTCTCGTCGAGAAAGGCGCGCACTTCGTCGCGAAAGGCGGCATCGGCCGCCGAGAAATGAAGGTCCATATTCCTGCCCTGTCGTCTTTATTCAGGCGGACGCTGCGTCACGCATGCGTCCCGTTCTTCAGTTCGGATAGAGGCAGTCTGTCGAAACGCCCATGCGGCGGCAAGCCTGTTCCGCAGGCCCGTTGCCCTTGCGCCGCGCCACGAAGCGCGCGGTTGCGGCCAGCGCCGAAACGGTCGCCCGCACGCCGGTCACGCCAAGCGGATGCGTCACGCGCACGCCGCAGGCCTTCTGCATATCTTCCGTCAACAGATCGATGCCTGCTTGTGTGAGAAGCCGCTGCAGCGGCCGCGCGGCCTTGCCCATCGGCGTCGCATCGCCCACGATCCTGATGAATTCCTGCACCGTGTCGTTGACGTACAGGCCTTTCAGCTTTTCGGCCATGTAGGCATCCACTTCATCGACGCTCTGCGGCACCCATTTCGCACCGAAGCCATAGCCCTTTGCCGCGCCCTCGCGGTAATAGCGGTCCTGTTCCGCGCGGCTCATCTTCGGATCGGCATAGCGGATATAGGCCTGCAGAAAGCCCCATGCCGCGGTCACATGCACCCAGGTCAGCAGCTCCGGGTCCATCGCCTCATAGGGTTTGCCCTCATGCGTCGTGCCCGTCACGCGCTCATGCATCCGTGTCACGCGGTCGAAGGTCATCTGCGCCGCCTTCTTCGACCCGTAGGTCACGGCTTGTGCCGCCGCGCCCGTATTGATCATGCGCTGGATCGGATCGGTCTTGAATGTCGAATGGTCCCACACGCCCGCCCGCACCGCCGGTTCGGCAAGTTCGAGGATCACGGCGGCAATGCCGCCTGCCGCAATCGCCAGCGGATTGTGAAACACCTTCCATGCCGGGGAGCCGGGGCCGCTCAGGCCCGGATCGCCCTTGGGTTCCAGAAAATTCACCTGCGGCCCGCGCGCTTTGGCTTTCGCGGTGCGCGGCGGTTGGGTCTGCATGTTCATCGGCGTCGCACCTTGTTCAGGTTCCCTGCACGAACTCATTCTAATTGAGGCGCTTCGCCGGGAAACCGGATTCGATTGCTTGTCCGCCTGCGAAAAAAGGCGCGCCGAACTCGCTTGGGAGCTGGCGCGCCTGACTTGCCATAAAACTGTGGGCCATGACCCGGATGCTAGAAATTCGGGCCGCCCAAGGCCGCAAACTCATCTGTGGCACTCGTAAGGGCATCAAGGTCGGGAAAGGCGTCGAAACTGTGCCGTGCCGGTGTTGTTACCCAGGAAAGCTTTTCGGCTGCCGCTGTTTCTATAAATGGTTTCGAGAAGTACGACGGGTCGTCAAGCATCGACGCCCTGACATTCACGAACCAGTCCATTCCTTCAGGCCGGGTAAACAGCCAGCTCATGCAATAGTCGCAGAAATAGTGCTTATGCGGTCCGTGCAAGGCGCCGATGACAGGCTCGCCCTGCAGAAGTTCAAAACTATCGCTCGGAACGGCAGCACTGAGCGAATAGGCGCTTGCTGCCAGACGCTGGCAGCCCTTGCAGTGGCATGCCATGGTGAGCAGCGGAGGTGCGACGATCCTGAAGCGCACTTTTCCGCAAAGACACCCGCCTTCGCGCGGCAATTTCCAGTCGCTCATGTCCGGTGTCTCCTCGCCTAAAGCCCCAGCACCGCCTTCGCCATGATGTTGCGCTGAACCTCGTTCGAGCCGCCGAAGATCGTCTGCGCGCGGGTGTTCAGATATTTCGGCATCGTCATCAGCGTATGGTCCGGGCCCACGGGCTTCGTGTTGGAGCCCCAGGTCCGCGCCTCGATCACATCGGGCTGCGCGTAATAGGCGATCGCTTCCACGCCGAGCTCCGTGATCTTCTGGTTGGTGTCGGCGCCCTTCAGCTTGATGATCGAGGCGGCCGCGCCCGGGTTCTGCCCGTTCGAAAGCCGCGACATGATGCGGTGCTCGGTGAACTCCACCGAAGTCACTTCCACCTCCACTTCGTCCACCTTGCGGCGGAAGGCCGGGTCGTCGATCAGCTTCTGCCCGTCGCCGTCGCGCTCCTGGGCGGCCAGCGTGCGCAGCTTGTTCAGCGCGTTCTTCAGCGCCGCGCCATGCGCCGCCCCGCCGCGCTCGAACTCGAGCAGATATTTGGCGACCGTCCAGCCATTGTTTTCGGCGCCCACGCGGTTCTTCTTCGGCACGCGCACATCGTCGAAGAACACCTGGTTCACTTCATGGTCGCCCGCCAGCGTGATGATCGGGTCGATCTTGATGCCCTTGGCCGGGAAGTCGTCGATCAGGATGAAGGAAATGCCTTCCTGCGGCTTCGCGCTCGGGTCCGTCCGCACAAGGCAGAACATCTTGTTCGACTGGTGTGCGCCCGTCGTCCAGAGCTTGGTGCCGTTGATGATGTAGTCGTCCCCGTCCGAGACCGCGCGGCATTGGAGCGAGGCAAGGTCCGAGCCCGAGCCCGGCTCCGAATAGCCCTGGCACCACCAGTCCGTGCCGTCGAGAATGCGCGGCAGGTAATGCGCCTTCTGCTCATCCGTGCCGTGCCCCATCAGCGTCGGGCCCACCATCGAAAGCCCCATATTGGAGCCCGCCGGTGCGCCTGCGGCGGCGCATTCCGAGGCCCAGATGAAGCGCTGCATCACATTGAAGCCCGACCCGCCATATTCCTTCGGCCAGCTTGGCGCCGCCCAGCCCCTCTTGTAGAGCCGCTTCAGCCATTCGACGCGCAGATCCTGGTCGGCGAGGATGCCCGGCGTCAGCCGCGCATGGGCCTTCAGGTCTTCGGTCAGGTTTTCCTTGAGAAAGGCCCGCACCTCGTCGCGAAAGGCGACGTCTTCGGGCTTCATGGCGAGGTCCATCCCTTACTCCTTCTTGTTCTGTTTCCGGCATCGCCGGTTGTTGGCAAAAGAATAGGGACTTTGCGGGCGCCGCCATAGACAAACTTGTCAGTGGCCGCTGCACAGAAGCGAACAGGCCATCCCCTGCGGCACGCCCCGCGGCAATGCCGATATGGGACGAAAATCCGGCATTTCCCGCAGGTTTCGCCGCGCATCGGAAAATTCTTCATGTACACTGTCATGCACACAATTTCCGCGATTCGAGGGATTTCTGTTCCGACTGGCCGTAATGCGCATGCGCCGGCCGCCTGACGGCGACAGACCCGCATGAGCATTGGGCGTCATCGATGGATTTTGCCAACCAGGTCATTCTGGTTTCCGCAGGTCTGATCACGTTTGCGATTTTCGCAGGCGCCCTCTCCTCGCGCATCGGCGCCCCCTTGCTGCTCGTCTTCCTCGCCTTCGGCATGCTGGTGGGCGAGGAGGGGCCGGGCGGCATCGTCTTCAACGATTTCAGCTTCGCCTATCTCGCGGGGTCCTTCGCGCTCGCCATAATCCTGTTCGATGGCGGCCTGCGCACCAACCGGGCGGCGCTCCGCCGCGTCTGGGCCCCGGCCGGCGCGCTGGCGACCGCCGGTGTCGTCATTACGGCGCTAATCACCGGCGCCGCCGCCAAGTTCATTCTCGGCCTCGGCTGGATCGAGGCCTTGCTGCTCGGCGCCATCGTCGGCTCGACGGACGCCGCCGCCGTCTTCCTGCTTCTCCATCAGCGGGGCCTGCGCCTCCGCCCGCGCGTCGCCTCGACGCTGG
>JAJLKS010000237.1:0-6074 GCA_033838765.1 Alphaproteobacteria bacterium | reverse complement strand
GCGATGACGATACCGAGCGCGACGATGTTGCCCTGCTGGCGCAATGGCGGCGCATCGGCGAGGTTCATCGACAGGAAGCCGACGATCGTCGTCGCGCTGGTCAGCGTGATCGGCCAGAGATTGACGGAAATCGCCTCCGCGATCGCCTCGCGCTGAGAGACGCCGCGCCCCAGCGCATGGAGCGCGGTTGTGACAAGGCGTACCGCCGCCGCCATGTTCACCGTCATGATGACAACGGGCGATGACACGGTCGACGTATTCAGGTCGTAACCATACCAGCCGACAATGCCCATCGCAGCTGCACTCGACAGGCCAAGCAGCGAAAGGATGGCAAGGCTCGGCAGCAAGGCGCGCACAAAGACGAGCATCACGAGACCGGTCACCGCGAGGCTGATCGGGATGAGATACATAACGTCGATCATGGCCGCTTCGGAGAAGGCGGCCATCAGCATCACATTGCCCGTAAGCCGCACTTCGATGCCCGGATGTGCGGCCTCGAAGTCAGCGGCGAGCGTGCGCACAGCAGCGACGATCTCACGTACTTCGGCACTTGCTTCGGCAGGCAGGTTGAAATTGACGATCACGCCTGCTGTTTGCGCATCATCCGACAGGAGCCGGTCGCGGATCAGTACGTCGTCGAGGGCGATCCGTTCGATCTCTCGCGCCTGCTCCGCATCAAGGCCGATCCCTTCCGGCACGAGGTCGCCCACCGCGAAACTGTCGGCGTCGGACACGACATGGGGAAAATTCGTCAATCCGTCTACGCGGCTCGAATGCGGCAGCGTCCAGGCGCGGGAGACGAGGTCCGAGAGTGCGGCCAGCGTCTCGGGTTCGGTCATCTTGCGGCCGGGTGCCGACACGACCATCAGAACACTGTTGTCCTGGCCGTATTTCGCCTCGAAGTTGCGCAGCGCCGCAAAATCGGTGCCTTCGGGATTGAAATAGACCCGCGTATCATAGGAGAGGGAGAACTGCAGGATGCCTGCAGCGGCGGCCATGAATATCGCCGCGCACACAAGGATCGTCGTTCGCGGAAACCGCAAGAACGGATTACGGATCGTTTCCATGAAGCAGCGCGTCCCCCACCCCTGATTCACTTTGCGCGGGCGTAAGGTGGGCCATTCCGGAACAAAAGAAAAGCAGCGAGTTTACCCGGCGTTAACGAACATGCCGGTCCCGGAAACCATGATTTAACGCGACTTATGGCATTAAGGATGATGGCCATCGTTCCATGTGGCGGTGGCCGATTGTTCGAGCGGCATCCGGGCGCGCCCGGTCCGCCGTGAACGGATTCACGGGACCATGAGCAACACGACGCAAGTCAATCTGGCGACTGTCGGCAGCGATGAGCTGAAGGCGATGCCGATTGCCGTCTTCAACTCATATCTCGACCAGATGTCGAATGAAGCGATTGCGCGCTTCAAGCGCATGCGCAAGCTGAGCGAAGCACAGAAAGCCGCCGTCGAGCGCGCCTTGAGCGAGCCGGAAGGCAAGCGCAAATCGCGCAAGGGTTCGGATGCCGCGCCCGCCGCAGGCTCAAAGGGAGCGGCAGGCGCAAAGGGCGACCGCGCGGAGGACGCCGCGCCGAAAGGCCCGCAGCAGGCAACGCTGCTGAAGGATCTCCTGTTGCGTCTCATCGCCTGGTGGGACGGTGTGGACACGGATGCCCTGGCCCGCTCGCGCGGCATCAAGCGCTGGAAGCGCAAGCAGAAGCCCGCAAAGGCGGTCCCTGCCGAAGCCGCCGAGCCAGAAATGCCGCCGCTCACACGTATCGATCTGCTGCAAAAGCTCTGGGGCGAAGGCTTCAGCCTGCCGGGCGGCGCCGATTTCGCGCTTCGCATTGCGGGCGCTGAGAAAATCGCGAACGGCGCCCGCTGCCTCGATCTCGCCCCCGGGCTTGGCGGCGGCATGCGCGCGGTGGCGCGCGCTGCCAATGCCCGGTTCACCGGTATCGAAAGCGACCGCGAACTGGCGCTCGCAGCGGCGGACCTTTCGCAAGCTTCCGGCCTCGGCGACATCGCCGCCATACGTCCGGCGAGTTTCGAGGGGCTCGGCGCGGAGGATTTCGCATCCGAGGGCGGCTATGCGGCGGTCTTCATGCGCGAAGCCTTCTTCGCGGTCGAAGGCCGGGATGAAATGCTCGCGGCCATCCATAACGGATTGCAGGAAAATGGCTCGCTGCTCCTTACCGACTTCGTGATCGACAGCAATCCCGACCGTCCGATTTCGCAGGCGGTGGCGCATTGGCGCGCGGCAGAGCCCGATGGTGCAGACCCCTGGACCGAGGCCGAATATCGCAAAGCGCTGGAAGACCGGCATTACATTGTCGAAAGGTTCGACAATATAACGGCGAAATACCTTCCGCTCGTGAAGGAAGGACTGCGTCGTTTCCACGATTGCCTGCAAAACGCCAAACTTCCGCCCGAAACGGTTCCCATCTTGATGCGCGAGGGCAGCCTCTGGCTTGCGCGCAGTCAGGCCCTCGAATCGGGACATCTGTCCATCGCACTTATCCATGCGCGCCGCGCCGCACCTTCGGGAGATGACGCGATCGAGGAACAGCCTGCTGCGTTCGAGGAAGCTGCCTCGGAAGACGATGACTTTGAAATGGAGCAGGGCCGTGAAGACTGAACGGCCGCTGGATATTGAAATGACGGACTACATGCCCCGGCCGGCAGAAGGTTACAGGCGCGTGGAGCCCATTTTCGATGCTTCGGGAGCATTGAAGCGTCACGCCATGTCGAAGAACGACGCCGCGCAGACACCCTCGCCCCGCGACAAGTCCGGCGCCGGCGAATAGGCCGCGCCGCCCTAGCCTATTTCAAGGCTGTCACTGTCCTTTTCATCCATCGCCGCTTCCGTGCGCTGCTTGTGATAGCGGTAGCGCATGATCGCAGCCGGGATCGAGGCCATATAGATCACCGCAAGCCCGGTAAAGGCGTACCAGGGATAGCTCAGGATGATCGCCGCGCACATTCCAACCAGCAGAAGAATGGGCAGGACCATGTCACGGCGGATGCGCATCCCCATGCGCTTGCCGGAAAAGGTCGGTATCTGGCTGACCATGAGGAAGGCAATCGCCATCGCATGCAGCGCGATCAGGATGGGGACATCCTGCATCCAGGACACGCCAGCAAAGGACAGGTAGAGCGGCAGCATGACGAGCCCTGCCGCCGCAGGGGCCGGTACGCCAACAAAATAGTTGCCGGTCCAGACAGGCTTGTCAGGGTCTTCGAGCGCCACATTGAAGCGGGCAAGGCGGAGCGCGCTGCAGACCGAAAAGCCGAGCACCGCGATCCAGCCGATGCCACCGATATCTCCGAGCGACCAGAGGTAGAGAACGACGACCGGCGCGACGCCGAAGTTCACGAAGTCCGTCAGTGAATCGAGCTCGGCCCCGAAACGGGTCGAGCCATGCAGAAGCCGCGCAATGCGGCCGTCCAGCGCATCGAAAATCGAGGCGATGATGATGGCCACGACGGCAGCCTCGAAGCGGCCTTCGATGGCAAAGCGGATGGCGGTGAGGCCGGCGCAAAGAGCGAGGATAGTGATGGCGTTCGGTATGATCGTGCGGACCGGCAGCTGCGCGAAATGCCGGGCGCGGCGTGCCCTCGTGCTTTCGCCGACCCGGAAACCGGCGCCTGGACGGGGTTCGAAGGGTGGTGTCGGTCCGGCCATTTGATTCAGCCTCTCACACGCCGCTACACATGATGCGGTTCGGCAAGCGCCTGATCCGCAAGTACCGTTTCGCCGCTGATTGCGGTTTGTCCGACGGCGACGAGCGGCACAGCGCCTTTCGGCAGATAGACATCGAGGCGGCTGCCGAACCGGATGATACCGAAGCGCTCGCCGGCAGCCAGATCATGGCCCTCCGCGACGTCGCAGACAATACGCCTTGCGACGAGCCCCGCAATCTGCACCACCACCACCTGCTCGCCATCGGCCCGCTCGATTACCAGCGAATTGCGCTCATTGGCGTCGCTCGCCTTGTCGAGATCGGCATTCAGGAAAAGGCCCGGCCGGTATGCGACACGCTTCACCTTGCCCGCCACCGGCGCGCGGTTCACATGGCAATTGAATACGTTCATGAAAATGGTGATGCGGGTGCGCGTCATGTCGCCAAGGCCAAGCTCCTCAGGCGGCGATGCCTCGGTGATGAGGTTGACGACCCCGTCCGCGGGGCTGATGACGAGGCCCTCGCGCGTCGGCGTGACGCGGTCCGGATCGCGGAAGAAATAGAGGCACCAGAGCGTCAGAATGACGCCGATCCAGCCCAGCGGATTCCAGATCATGAAGAGGACGACGGTCACCGCCGCAAAGATGATGACCCAGCGGTGTCCTTCGCGGTGAATAGGCGTCAATATGGAAGTCAGGCTGCTCATGGAATGCTTCTGGTCTGTTGTGGCCCCGGTTGGCGCGGAGTGTAGCCCGCGCAGCGCTTCGGGTTAAGCAAATCCGGGAAATCAGGCGAATCCGGGGTCGATTGCCGCTTCCGCCCGCGATTGCGGGCCGGATGGCGATGAATCGGCCTCTTCGTCTTCCTCGCGCTCGCGCGCCGCATCGGATTCGCGCTGCCGGTTCCACATGGAGGCATAGGCGCCGCCGCGGGCCAGGAGAGCCTCGTGCCGCCCCCGCTCCACCACGCGGCCGCGATCCAGCACGACGATCTCGTCGGCATCGACAACCGTTGAAAGCCGGTGCGCGATGATGAGCGTCGTCCGGTTCTCGGAAATCCGGCGGAGCGCCGACTGGATTTCGCGCTCGGTATGCGTGTCGAGCGCAGATGTCGCCTCGTCCAGCAGCAGGATGGGCGGGTTCTTGAGGATGGTGCGCGCAATGGCGACGCGCTGCTTCTCGCCGCCCGAGAGTTTCAGCCCGCGCTCGCCGACGCGCGTGTCATAGCCATTCGGCAGGCTGGCGATGAACGTGCCGATTTGCGCGAGCCGCGCCGCCTCCTCGACTTCCGCATCCGTCGCACCCGGACGCCCATAGCGGATATTGTAGCGGATCGTGTCGTTGAACAGCACCGTATCCTGCGGGACCATGCCGATCGCGGCGCGAAGCGTTGCCTGTTGAACGTCCCTCACGTCCTGGCCGTCGATCCGCACCGCACCGCCCGATATGTCGTAAAAGCGGAACAGGATACGCGCGATGGTGGACTTGCCTGCGCCCGATGGGCCGACGATCGCCAGCGTCCGCCCCGGCTCCACACGGAAGGATACGCCGTCGAGGATTTTCCGGTCGGGATCGTAAAAGAAGCTCACATTGTCGAACTCGATGGCGCCGCCTTCGATACGGAGCGCGGGCGCGCCCGGCTTGTCGCGGATCTCGGCCGGCACCTGCATGAGGCCGAACATGGTTTCCATGTCGATCAGCGCCTGACGGATTTCGCGGTAAACCGTTCCGAGCAGATTGAGCGGCTGGTAGAGCTGGATCAGATAGGCATTGACCATGACGAAGGCGCCGACGGTGAGGACGCCATCGGCGATGCCCTGTGCCGCCATCAGCATCAGCGCCGTAAGACCGATGCTGAAGATGAGCGTCTGGCCTGTGTTCAGCAGGGAAAGCGATGTCGTCGTCTTGATCGCCGCGCGCTCATAGCCTTCCATCGAACGGTCGAAGCGGCGCGCCTCGTGATCCTCATTGCCGAAATATTTCACCGTCTCGTAGTTCAGCAGACTGTCCACCGCCTTGGTGTTGGCTTCCGTATCGAGGTCATTCATCTCGCGGCGGATGCGCGTGCGCCACTCGGTCACGGCGAAGGTGAAGACCATGTAGAAAATCACCGTGCCCGCCGTGACCAGCGAATAGCGGATGTCGAAGGCATAGGCGAGGATGACGCAGACCAGCACCAGCTCGATGATCGTCGGTACGATGTTGAAAAGCGAGAAGCGCAGCAGGAAATCGATGCCCTTGGTACCGCGCTCGATGACGCGGGAAAGTCCGCCTGTGCGCCGCTCAAGATGAAAACGGAGAGACAGCGCGTGGAGATGACGAAAGGTCTCGACCGCCAGTTCGCGCACCGCGTTCTGCCCGACCCTCGCGAAGACCGCATCGCGCAGCTGCGCCAGCGC
>JAJLKS010000236.1:0-3752 GCA_033838765.1 Alphaproteobacteria bacterium | reverse complement strand
GGCGCCAGCTTCTGTGCGCTGTCGCCGCATCACCCGCTGACCCAGACGCTCGCAAAGGACAATGCAGCGCTCTCAGAATTCGTCCGCGAATGCGACCGTATCGGCACCTCGGAAGAGGCGATCGAGACGGCGGAGAAGATGGGCTTCGATACCGGCCTCAAGGCGCGCCATCCCTTCATCGAGGGAAAGACGCTGCCGGTCTATGTCGCGAATTTCGTGCTGATGGATTACGGCACAGGCGCGATCTTCGCCTGTCCGGCCCATGACCAGCGCGACTTCGACTTCGCGAAGAAATACGGCCTCCCGATCATCCCCGTCGTCACGCCCAAGGACCGGGCGGGCGATGCCTCCTGGGCGGAGGAACTTCTCGCAGGCGATGAGGCCTTCACCGGCGACGGTGTCGCGGTGAATTCCGAATTCCTGAACGGCCTCGACGTGACGGCGGCAAAGCGCGCCGCCATCGAAAGGCTCGAGGCGCTCGGCCTCGGCCAGGGCACGATCAACTACCGCCTGCGCGACTGGGGCATTTCGCGCCAGCGCTACTGGGGCTGCCCGATCCCGGTCATTCACTGCACGAATTGCGGCACGGTCCCCGTGCCCCGCGATCGATTGCCGGTGACGCTGCCCGACGACGTGACCTTCGACCAGCCCGGCAACCCGCTTGCGCGCCACCCGTCATGGAAGCATGTCGATTGCCCGGAATGCGGCGGCAAGGCCGAGCGCGAGACCGACACTTTCGACACATTCGTCGACAGCTCCTGGTATTACGCCCGCTTCACCGCGCCGCGCGCCACGACGCCGACCGTTAAGGACCTCGTCGAACACTGGCTCCCCGTCGATCAGTATATCGGTGGCATCGAGCACGCGATCCTGCATCTTCTCTATGCGCGCTTCTTCAACCGCGCGATGAAGCGCACCGGCCATGTCGAGGCAGCCGAACCTTTCGCCGGCCTCTTCACGCAGGGCATGGTGAACCACGAGACCTATCGCGACGCGGCCGGCCGCTGGGTCGCGCCCTCCGACATCGCGATCGAGACGGTGAACGGCAAGCGCGTCGCCAGGCGCCTCGACGATGGCTCGCCCGTCACCATCGGCTCCGTCGAGAAGATGTCGAAGTCGAAGAAGAACACGGTCGACCCGGAAGACATCATCGCCAAATACGGCGCCGACACCGCGCGCTGGTTCATGCTGTCCGACAGCCCGCCTGACCGCGACGTGCAATGGACGGATCAGGGTGCCGAAGGCGCATGGCGTTTCACGCAGCGCCTCTGGCGCATGGTGACGGAAAAGCCGGACGAGCTTTCGCCGAAGGGCGCCGCCCTGCCAGCCTCCTTCACCGAGGGCGAGCTTGCGCTCCGCCGCGCCGCCCATCAGGCGCTCGCCGCAGCCGGTGACGACATCGAGAACCTGCGCTTCAACCGCGCGGTCGCCCGCGTCTATGAGCTTGCCAATGCGATTTCCGGCTTTTCGGAGACGGGCGAAGCCGCGAAATGGGTCCGCCGCGAGGCGACGGAACTCCTCGTCCAGATCGTCGGCCCGATGATGCCGCATCTTGCCGAGGAATGCTGGGCGGCGCTCGGCCATGACGTGCCGCTGACCGGCACCGAATGGCCGGTTGCCGACAAGGCCCTCCTCGTGGAAGACTCCGTGACGATTGCCGTTCAGGTCAATGGCAAGCGCCGCGACGAGCTCACCATCGCCCGGGACGCGGACAAGGAAACGGTGGAGCGCGCCGCGCTTGCACTCGAAAAGGTGGAGAAGGCGATCGATGGAAAACCCGTCCGAAAAATCATCGTCGTGCCGGGCAAGATCGTCAACATCGTGGTCTGATGCCCGGCCTCGCCGCTTCGGTGCCGCCACGCAGTGGCTCGCGCTCGCCGTCCTGCTGCTGACCGCGCCTGCGATTGCCGCCTGCGGCTTCACCCCGCTTTATGCCGAACGTGGCTCTGCCTCCGTGGCGGCGGATCTCTCGAGCCTCGATGTCCGCGCGCCGGACACGAGGCTTGGCCGCGAGTTGAAGTTCAATCTGCTCGATCTTCTCTCCAGGGCCGGCAATCCGCCGTCGAACCCGGCCTATGTGGTCGAGCTTGCGCCCACCGTCTATGACGAGGATCTTGCCATCGAACGCAATGCCGAGGTGACGCGCCGCAACCTCGTCATGGTCGTTCCTTTCCGCCTTGTCGACACGGCGACGGACAAGGTGGTGATGCGCTCCACCGCGCGCTCGCGCTCCTCCTATAACCGCGTCGACAGCGAGTTCGCCAATATCGTCGCCGCGCGCGATGCCGAAAGCCGCATCGCCCGCGCCATTGCCGACGACATCAAGCTGCAGCTTTCGATCCATTTCGACCGCCAGGCCCGCGCGGGCGGCTGACGCCAGTGAAGATCGCTCCCCGCGAGGCAGACCGTTTCAGCGCAAGGCCCGACCCGAAGGCCGCTGCGATCCTCGTCTATGGGCCGGATGCCGGCCTCGTCACTTCGCGCATCAAGACCATGATGAAGACGGTGGTGGAGGATCTTTCCGACCCGTTCCGCATTGCCGAATTGTCCGACAGCGATCTCAGGAGCGATCCGGCACGTCTCGCCGACGAGGCCGCCGCCATTTCCATGCTGGGCGGGCGGCGCGTCGTGCGCGTTCGGGGCGCGGCCGATGGGCTCACGAAAGTCTTCGAGAGTTTCCTTGCCGGTCCCGCGGGCGATGCGCTGGTGCTGGTGGAGGCTGGCGAACTCGGGCCACGCTCCTCTCTCAGGCTCCTGTTCGAGGGCGCGGACAATGCCGCCGCAATCGCCTGCTACGCCGATGACCGGGGCGCGCTTGAAGCCGTGATCCGCACAAGGCTTGCCGCCGAAGGCCTCATGCCCGAACCGGCGGCACTGCAATATCTCCTGGACAATCTCGGCTCCGATCGCGGCGTGACGCAGAACGAGCTTGAAAAGCTGATCCTTTATGCAGGCCCCGGCAAGCCGGGCGAGAAGCGCGAAATCACCCTCGACGATGCGCGCGCGAGCGTCGGCGACAATGCGGGCTCAAGCCTCGATGAAGTGATTGACGCGGCGATGGACGGCAATATGGAAGGGCTCGACACGGCATTGGCCCGCGCCCGCGCCGCCGACACGAATGCCATCGCGATCCTGAATGCGCTGAGCCGCCATCTGACGCAGCTTCATCTTGCCGCCGCGCGCATCGAAACGGGCAGCGACATCGAAGGCGCGATGCGCGGCTTCCGCCCGCCTGTCCATTTCAGCCGGAAAAACTCCGTACAAAGACAATTACGCGGCTGGAACCGGAAGAAGCTCGACCGCGCCCTGGCGCTGGTGCTCGAAGCGGAAGGCCAGTGCAAGAGTTCCGGCCAGCCCGACACCGCGATCTGCGGCCAGACGCTGCTGAGAATTGCACAAGGCGCCCGCGCGGGAAGGCGCTGAACCGCCGCGCCCCCTCTCCCCTCCGGGGAGAGGAAGGGAGCCGTCGCAGACGGCGGAAGAGCATGTCCGCCGAAGCATTTTGCGAAGGCGGATGAGGGGGAGCCGCTCCCTCCGTACCCGGACGATCCCTAGTGCTGCATCTTCTGTGCCGTGCGGCCGGCGAGGCGGCGGCAGACTTCGTCGAGCTGCTCGAGCGTCTTGTAGGCGATCTTCACCTCGCCGCCCTTCTCGCCCGAATAGGAGATTTCGACCTTGAGCCCGAGCTGGTCGGAAATGTTCTTTTCGAGCGCCAGCGTGTCGGCATCCTTTTCGCCCCTGGGCAGCGACTT
>JAJLKS010000235.1:0-7641 GCA_033838765.1 Alphaproteobacteria bacterium | reverse complement strand
TAGCGCGTCAGCCGCTCCGCCGTCCGACCTGCGTGACGGCGAATGTGACAACGCCCATCAGCGCGATCATGCCGACCATCGGCATCGCACCCTGATCGACGCCATGCCCGACATAGATACCGGCAAGCGCTCCTGCGATCGACTGCAGAAAGCCGAGCAGCGATGAGGCTGTGCCGGCCATTTCGGGAAAGGGAGTAAGTGCGCCCGCCATCGCCTGCGGCATTGAAAGCCCGACGGCGAAACCGAAGATCACGATCGGCATGACGATGGAGAGCGCCGAAGGCGCCACGGAATGTGCGGTGAGCATGAGCAATCCGCCCAGGGCTGCGCAGAACCCGCCGAAACGCAGCGTCGCGTCGATGCCGAACCGCCTGACGAGCCGCGCGCCGGTGAGCGAACCTGCCACATAGCCGCCAGCCATCACGCCGAAGCAGAGCCCGTAGATGACGGGCGTGAGCCCGAATTCGCGCTGCAGCACGAAGGACGAACCGGAGATGAAGGCAAAAAGGCCGCAAAAGGCGGCGCTCGCTATGGCGAGGTACTTGAGATAGCGCCGGTCCATCAGAAGACGGCGGTAATTGGCGAGGATCGCGGCGGGCGCCGCGCTTTGCCGACGCGCGGCAGGCAGCGTCTCGTCGAGACTCGTCATGGCAATGAGGGCGAGCGCCGCGCCGAAAGCGCCCATGGCGATGAAATTCGCCTTCCAGCCATAGAGATCTTCGACAAAGCCGCCGAGCATCGGCGCGGCCGCAGGCACAAGCCCCATGATGGCCGCCATCTTGGCGAGCATTTGCCCGGCTTCGGGGCCCTCATAGAGATCGCGGACGATCGCACGCGCCAGCACCACGGATGCGCCGCCGCCCACCGCCTGCAGCAGGCGCGCCGCGATGAGCTGATCGATCGAGGCAACGAAGAGCGAGACGAAACAGCCGATCATGTAGAGCACGAAGCCGCCAAGCAGCACGGGACGGCGGCCATACCGGTCGGCCAGCGGCCCATAGAAGAGCTGCGATCCTGCAAAGCCGATCAGATGTACGCTGAGGGTAAGCTGCGTCGCGCCGGTCGATGCACCGAAGGTCTCGGCGATTGCCGGCAGCGATGGCAGATACATGTCGGTCGACAGCGGCCCCACCGCCGTCAGCCCTGCCAGAAACACGGTGAAAGCCGCCGTGCCGGGCGAAAGCCTCATCGGGCCGGATGGTAATTTCCGCGGGCGCTGCCTGCGAAAATTCCGACAGGGTCCGCGCCGAAGCGATGCAGTCCCGGTCCGTTGAGTTCGAGCCACCGCTTGGCGGGTTCGTAATTCGGGATCGCCTCCTCAACGAGCGACCAGAAGCGCGGTCCATGATTCATGTGGCGGATATGCGCCACTTCATGTGCCGCCACATAGTCGAGCACATAGGAAGGCGCAAGGATGAGCCGCCATGAAAAGGAAAGCGCGCGCGATGGAGAGCATGAGCCCCAGCGGGTCGTGGTGTCGCGCACGGTGATGCGCGAGGGCCGCACCTCGAACTGATCGGCATAGTAGAGCGCGCGTTCGTTGAGTTCGTCGCGCGCCTTTGTCTTCAGCCAGTCCGTCACGCGCCGCTGCACGAAATCGGGATGGCCGGTGACCCGGATTTCCGGCAACCCGCCTGTGTCGATGCTGCGCACCCGCCAGACCGGGCCGCGCTCGAGTGCGTCCTCCCGCCTTGCGCCGATATAGCGGATCACATGTTCCTTGCCGCGATAGGGAATATGCGCCCCGTTGCGGAAGGGCACGGGCGGCGGCACCCGGTCGAGACGCTCTGCGATCCAGTCGCGCTGCTCGCGCGCAAAAAGGAGCGCCTTGCCGACGCTGCGCCGCGAAGGTGCTGTGACCTGCACCGAGCCGGCCGCCAGGTCCACGCGCACGATCATGCGCTTCGCGCGCGGATTGTGTCGCACCGTCACCGGCACGGCCCTTCCGTCGATCTGGATATAGTCGAGATGGAGCGAAGCAGGCTTCACTGGTTTGTTCATAATGCGGTCGAGCCCAAAACCCGCCCTGTGGCGGGTGATGACAACGGTCTGGTCTTTCCTGTCCGAAGGCAAAAGGGATAGGGTCGAATCATGTCAAGAATGCCACGATTCCATTTCGCTTTCGCGGTCCACGATCTGTCAAGCGCCAGAGATTTTTATGGTGGCCTGCTCGGCTGCCCCGAGGGCCGCTCCGACGAACACTGGGTCGACTTCGACCTCTACGGACATCAGATCGTCGCCCATCTGGACCCGGCGCTCCAGCGCAGCGGTGTCGCAGGCGAGACGGCAGGCGCGCCGCGCGATGCCGCGAGCAACGAGGTTGACGGCGACCACGTGCCAGTCCCCCATTTCGGGCTTATCCTCGGCTGGGAGGAGTGGCATGAACTGGCGGAAAGGCTCCGCGCGGGCGGCGTGGCCTTCGTGATCGAGCCCCATATCCGTTTCAAGGGGCTCCCCGGCGAGCAGGCCACAATGTTCTTCCGCGACCCCTCCGGCAATGCGCGCGAATTCACGTCGTTTCAGGACGAGGCGCAGATTTTCGCGAAACAGGGGACTGCCGTTTCGCGTGCTTCGCCATGAAGTAGCGCACACGGGGTGCGATCTCGTTCTTCCAGCGCGAGCCGTTGAAGACGCCGTAATGGCCGACGCCCGGCTGCTCCCAATGGGTCTTCATGCTGTCCGGCAGCGCCGTGCAGAGCTTGTGCGCAGCCCTGGTCTGGCCGACGCCTGAAATGTCGTCCTTTTCACCCTCGACCGTCATCAATGCGGTCTTCGTAATGGCTGCGGGCCGCACCGGCTTGCCGCGATGGAAGAGCTCGCCCTTGGGGAGAGAGTGCTTCACGAATACCTCGTCCACCGTCTGCAGGTAGAATTCCTCCGTCATGTCCATGACGGACAGATACTCGTCGTAGAACTCGCGATGCTTCTCCGCCGAGTCGCCGTCGCCTTCGACCATGTGGTCGAAATAGTTCCAATGCGCATCCAGATGGCGGTCGATATTCATCGCCATGAAACCGGAAAGCTGCACAAAGCCGGGATAGACGCGGCGCATCACGCCCGGATGCGGCCAGGGAACGGTGGTGATGACGTTGCGTTCGTACCACTCGGTGCCGCGCTCCGTGGCAAGCCGGTTCACTTCCGTCGGGCTTTCGCGCGTATCGATCGGTCCGCCCATCAGCGTCATGGAGAGCGGCACGAAGGGATCTGCATTGTCATGCATCAAGGCAACAGCCGCGAAGACGGGCACGGATGGCTGGCATACGGCCAGAAGATGAACATCCGGACCGATCAGGTGGCACATCTCGATCACATAGTCGATGTAGTCGTCGAGGTCGAAAGAACCATCCGTAAGCGGAACTTTGCGGGCGTCTTCCCAGTCGGTGATATAGACCTCGTGATAGGGCAGCATCGCCTCCACCGTGCCGCGAAGCAGGGTCGCGTAATGGCCTGAAAGCGGCGCGACGATGAGGAGCTTCTGCTGCGGCACGACGCCCTTCATCGCTGAGGGTTCACGCTCGAAATGGATGAGTTTGCAGAATGGCCGCTGCCAGACGGTCCGCTCGGTCACGGGGACGGGGCGGCCGTTCACTTCCGTTTCATGCAGGCCGAATTCCGGCTTGCCGTATCGCCGCGTGGTCGTCTCGAAAACATCGATAGCCGCGGCAAGCGTCTTGTGCGCAAAGCTCTCGGCAAAGGGATTGAGCGGATGGCGCAGCGCCCAGAGGCTCACTTCCGCAGCGGCACGGAACGGCGCGACGGCCGCATGGTTCAGCTCATAAAGATGATAAAGCACGCTCTACCTCGATTCGGATGGGCGCCACGGCGCCTGGCCGCAGCCCGATCCTCCCCCGCGCCTCGATGTTGCAGCGCAACAATTAATGTAGGCTTGCAGGGAGGTGTCTCCAAGAGGATTTTTCTTTCCGTGTTACGGAAAGAAAAGGCCCTGCCCGGGTGTGGGCAGGGCCTTTTTTCAAAATGGCGAGGCATTCCTGGCAAAAGGCCTGCTTATTGCGGCCTATTCGCCGCCGCAGAGCCGCGTCCATTCCTCTTTGGGCCGGCGCGCCGCCGCCCGGTTCGCCGCCGAAAACATCGCCTTGTAGGAGGCGGTGATGATAATCGCATCGATCCCGACGCCGAACAGGTCGCCGGCATGCTCCGGGTCGGCCACTTCCATGAAGGCAACCGCCTTTGCATCCGTGCCCGATCCGATCGAGTGTTCCTCATAATGGCGCAACTCGATGCCGAGCTTCAGCGCTGCCATCGCCGCATCGATCGGCCCGTTGCCAAAGCCCTCGAGCTGCTCTTCCTTGCCGAAGCGCCGCACGCGGACTTTTACGCCCTGCTTGCCGCCTTCGTCGAACAGCGTGTGAGACACATATTCGATAGGCTCCTTCCGGGTCAGATATTCCTTTTCGAAGATCGCCCAGATGTCTGCGGCGCGCACTTCCTTGCCGCTGTCATCCGTCACCTTCTGGACCGCCTGGCTGAACTCGACCTGCAGCCGGCGCGGCAGCCGAAGGTCATACTCCGTTTCGAGGAGGTATGACACGCCGCCCTTGCCGGACTGGCTGTTCACGCGAATGATCGATTCATAGGTGCGGCCGAGATCCTTCGGATCGAGCGGCAGATAGGGCACCTGCCAGATGTCGCCCGGCTTGTAGGCCGCAAAGCCCTTCTTGATCGCATCCTGATGCGAGCCGGAAAACGCCGTGAACACAAGATCGCCCACATATGGATGGCGCGGATGAATCGGCAGCTGTGTGCAATATTCGGCCGTGCGCGCGATCTCGTTGATCTGCGAGAAATCGAGCCCCGGATGAATGCCCTGGCTGTAGAGATTCAGCGCCAGCGTCACGAGATCGACATTGCCCGTGCGCTCGCCATTGCCGAAGAGACAGCCTTCCACGCGATCTGCGCCCGCCATGACAGCGAGTTCGGCGGCGGCAACGGCAGTGCCACGGTCATTATGCGGGTGGACGGACAGAATGATGCCGTCGCGCCGCTCGAGATTGCGGTGCATCCATTCGATCTGGTCGGCATAGACATTGGGCGTCGCCATCTCGACCGTCGCCGGCAGGTTGATGACGACCTTGTGCTCGGGGCTTGCGCCCCACACTTCCGTCACCGCATCCACGACTTCCTTGGCGAAGTCGAGTTCGGTGCCGGAGAAGACTTCGGGACTGTACTGGAAGGTCCAGTTCGTCTCGGGCATCCTGGCCGCGATTTCCTTGATCTGGTGCGCGCTTTCCGTGGCAATGGCCTTCACGCCCTGCTTGCCTTGCTGGAACACGACTTCGCGGAAATTCGGCGCCGTCGCGTTATAGACATGGACGATGGCGTTCTTTGCACCCTGCAGCGACTCCATCGTGCGGGTGATGAGTTCGGGCCGCGCCTGCGTCAGCACTTCCACCTTAACATCGTCGGGCACATAGCCGCCCTCGACGAGCTTGCGGATGAAACCGAAATCCGTGTCGGACGCGGACGGGAACCCCGCCTCGATTTCCTTGAAGCCGATTTTCACCAGCATTTCGAACATGCGCAGCTTGCGCTCCGCATTCATGGGCTCGAAAAGCGCCTGATTGCCGTCGCGAAGATCGGTGCTCATCCAGATCGGCGGCCTGGTGATGGCATTGTTGGGCCATTGCCGGTCGGTCAGGGGTACCGGCGGAAAGGGCCGGTATTTGTCGGACGGGTTCTTCAACATGGTCTTTCTCGCTTCTTGAACGGCGCGGCGCACGCATCGCGGGTCAGTGGCGCTGACGCGGCGCAAGGATTAGTCGGAAAATGTCGGAAGGGGAATGTTTTCTGCGCTCAGGCGCAGAGAAGCGCGCCCCGAAGAAGCGCGAGGTCAAGGCCGAGGGCCGGAGCGATATGCCGGTTGCATTCCATGAAAGCGACCATAAGCCGCGCCCGAAGGGGCGTCAAGGCGCAGAAAAGCGCAGCAATCCTGACCTTTTTGCCTCAATCGAGAAACGTTGCAATTTCGCGAGCCATCTCGTCGGGCGGGGTTTGCGGCCGGAAAAGCTTCAGATACTCGCCGTCCGGTCCCATCAGGAAGACGATCGAGGAATGGTCCATCGTATAGGCCTCGCTGACGCTCTCATCCTCCACCTTGGCGTAATAGACATGCCAGGCCTTCGCGGCGGCATCGACCTGCTCTGGCGTGCCCGTCAGCCCCACAAGGCGCGGATGAAACAGCGCCACATAGCGTGCCAGAACTTCGGGCGTATCGCGCTCCGGATCGATGGAAATGAGCACAGGCGTGACCTCTTCGCCCTTGTCGCCCAGTGCATTGAGCGCCGCGGCCATGACGCCGAGTTCTGTCGGGCAGACATCAGGGCAGAAGGTGAAGCCGAAATACATCAGCATGTAGCGGCCCCGGAAGTCCTGCTCCGTCACGGTCTCGCCGAGATGGTTGACGAGGGTAAAGGGCCCGCCGACGCTTGGCGCGCCAGCCGACGAGCCGCCGGGATTGCGGTTTTCCGCATTGCCGATAACGAGCTCGGAGAGGGCGATCCCGGCAACGATTGCAAAGAGGATAGCTGCCGCAAGGGTTATCTTGCCGTTTCGCGTCATGCTTTTCCTCCTGCCATGCGGCTTGCCGCCAAAAGGGTGCGCTGGCGGCGCAATGGTCTATACTGATCAAATGCGGGGCTTTTCGGAGCCTCTTCGGTACCTGTCTAGCGTCAAACGAGCGTTGTGAACAATGTTTCGGCAACTGAGAACCCGTCCGGGCGGCAAAATGACACGCCCTGCAGGCACGGCTATTGCAGCCATTTTCCTGTCGCTCTGCCTGCAGGCGCCCGCGGCCGCCTTTCAGCCTGGCGGTCCCACCAACTACATCATCGACAATGAAACGGTGCATGCCGCACGGACCGGCAATGACGAACAGTTGAAGACAGAGCTCATCAAGGGCGTTTCACCGAACGAAACGGGCCGCGACCGCATCCCGATGCTCCTTCTCGCCGCCGCCAACGGACACCGCTCGACGGTCGAACTGCTGCTCGAATATGGCGCCGACCCGAACCGCCGCGCACCGGACGGCTCGACGCCGCTCACGGTGGTATCGCTTTCGGGCCGGGCCGATATCGCCGAGGTGCTGCTTCAGGCGGGCGCCGACCCGAACCGCTCCGGGGCGAACCGCGACTTGCCGCTCTTCATCGCAACCCGCGCGCGGCATGGCGCCGTTGTCGAAGTCCTTATCCGTCACGGAGTCGACCTCTATGTAACGGACATGACGGGGCGTTCGGCGCTCGATCTCGCGGAAGAAAGTCATTTCCGCGAGATCGCCGACGCGCTTCGCGCCGCGGGAGGCTGATGCCCACGCATCTTGCCCTCGCGCCGCGACACCCTATCTCTATGACACAAGCACTCTAGCCGAAGGCGCAATGACCGAGAGCGGAGCTTCATCGAAACGGGCGGAAGAGCCGGGCGCCGATGCGCCCGAGGAAGAAGCGGCGCCCGGAAGGCCATGGCATCACCTCGCGGACGGCACCTTCCGCAATCCGAAGGGCTGCCCGAGCCGCGGTCAGGGCAGGATGCGTCATGCGGGTCCCTTCTTTCTGGAAATGCTCAAGATGGGTGCCCGCAAGGTCGAGGTGCCGGAAGGCCACGTCGTGCCCCGCGGTGCCGCCGTGCGCG